>NZ_JAXOJX010000022.1:0-100465 GCF_034427735.1 Azohydromonas lata | reverse complement strand
CTTGTTTTTTTCAGACCTGCAAGAAGCGAAGCCCTTGAAAACACGCGGCCCGCAAGGCCGTGAGGCCTGCGGGCCGTTGCTGTACGCGCCGCTGGCGCGGCGCGACGGCTCAGGGCTTTTCGCCCGTCGGGAAGGGCCAGGCGGCGGCGGGGCTCAGGGCCGTCTTGGCCGAGGCCGTACCGGCAGCGGCGGCAGCCTTCTTGGCCGGGGCCTTCTTGGCAGCGGCCTTCTTGGCCGGAGCGGCAGCCTTCTTGGCGGCAGCCTTCTTGGCCGGGGCAGCAGCCTTCTTCGCCGGAGCGGCGGCGGCCTTCTTGGCGGCGGCCTTCTTGGCCGGCGCCGGAGCAGCGGCGGCCTTCTTGGCGGCAGCCTTCTTCGCCGGGGCCGCAGCGGTCTTGGCCGCGGCCTTCTTGGCCGGAGCGGCAGCCTTCTTGGCAGCGGCCTTCTTCGCCGGCGCCGGAGCGGCAGCAGCCTTCTTGGCGGCGGCCTTCTTGGCCGGCGCCGCAGCGGCCTTCTTGGCGGCAGCCTTCTTGGCCGGCGCGGGGGCCGGCGCCGGGGCCGCAGCCGCCTTCTTGGCGGCAGCCTTCTTGGCCGGTGCCTCGGCCGCCTTCTTCGCCGCAGCCTTCTTGGCCGGGGCCTTCTTCGCAGTTGCCATCACGTTCTCCTTGATCAAGTGACAAAGCGCCGCGCCGCGTTGCCGCGGCCCGGCTGCTCACCGTCCGTTGTTCTGCCCTCTAGGGGTGTCCGGTACGGTGAACGCGGGAGCGCAGGCCCGGCAGCGCTTCTGCTGTCGCCGCTTGGGCCTGCGCGGATCTTGATCGCTTGCTTCTTCTTATGGTCCGGTGACCGGCTCACGGCAAGGCGCCTGCCCGCGGGCTGCCTGCCTTGCCGCCGACTTCAGCGGGCTGCTGCGCAGAAAGGCCTGTGCGGCCTATGGGGCCTGGCCGGCCGTTGCGTCCGTCTGGCACCGGCTCCATGGGCCGGCACCGCGGACTCGGCCAGAGCGTTCAGTCCCAGCTCAGCGCGCCGCCGCTTTGATACTCGATCACGCGGGTTTCGAAAAAGTTGCGCTCCTTCTTCAGGTCAATCATTTCGCTCATCCACGGGAACGGGTTGTCCTCGTTGGGAAAGAGCGCCTCCAGGCCGATCTGCGTGGCGCGCCGGTTGGCGATGTAGCGCAGGTAGCCCTTGAACATGGATGCATTGAGGCCCAGCACGCCACGCGGCATGGTGTCCTCGGCGTAGCGGTACTCCAGGTCCACCGCCTTGAGGAACAGCGCCTTGATCTCGGCGCGGAACTCAGGCGTCCACAGCTGCGGGTTCTCAAGCTTGATCTGGTTGATCAGGTCGATGCCGAAATTGCAGTGCATCGACTCGTCGCGCAGGATGTACTGGTACTGCTCGGCGGCACCGGTCATCTTGTTCTGCCGGCCCAGTGCCAGGATCTGCGTGAAGCCGACGTAGAAGAACAGGCCTTCCATCAGGCAGGCGAAGACGATGAGGCTCTTGAGCAGCGTCTGGTCGGCCTGCAGCGTGCCGGTCTTGAAGGTCGGGTCCATGATCGCGTCGATGAACGGGATCAGGAACTCGTCCTTGTCGCGGATGGACTGGACCTCGTGGTAGGCGTTGAAGATCTCGCCCTCGTCCAGGCCCAGCGACTCCACGATGTACTGGTAGGCGTGCGTGTGGATGGCCTCCTCGAAGGCCTGGCGCAGCAGGAACTGGCGGCACTCCGGCGCCGTGATGTGGCGGTAGGTGCCCAGCGTGATGTTGTTGGCCGCCAGCGAATCGGCCGTGACGAAGAAGCCCAGGTTGCGCTTGATGATGCGGCGCTCGTCCTCGCTCAGGCCGTTGGGGTCCTTCCAGGTCGCGATGTCGCGCGACATGTTGATCTCCTGCGGCATCCAGTGGTTGGCGCAGGTGGCGAGGTACTTCTCCCAGGCCCACTTGTACTTGAAGGGGACGAGCTGGTTGACGTCGGTCTGGCCGTTGATGATGCGCTTGTCGGCCACGTTGACGCGGCGCTGGCTCAGGGCTTGGGCCGATGCGGAGGAAGCAGCCGGCTGCGCCTGCGGCGCGGAGGCGAACGAGGGGGCAGCGATGGAGGCGGCGGGCACCTCGCCCAGGCCTTGCGAAGGATTGCTTGGGGTCGTCTGCGGCGTATGCGCTTCGCCTTGGACGTCGTCTTCCCAGACCAGCATGTGTGTACTTCCTAATGTGTGGAAATTATGAGAGGGATGCGATCAAACACCAAGCACTTGTTGCCTCATTGCGCAGCAGCCTGAGGGCCTGCGCCAGCGCTGCAAAGCGGACTTCGTGCAAGAAGTCCGCTTTGCAACCATGAGGCGTCAGCAAGCGGCTTGCCGATCGCTTCCCGCCAAGGTCGCTGCAGCGCTTACTGGCAGGCCTCGCAGCCGGGGTCGTCGATGGCGCAGAACTTGACGTCGGTGGCCGGCACGTCGGCTTCGACGGTTGCGGGAGCCATCACCGTGGCCGGGGCCGACAGCGACGACACGGCGTTGAGCGCACCGGCCTTCACGGTGGACTTCTCCACGTGCGTGGCCGCCATGGTGCGCAGGTAGTACGTGGTCTTGAGGCCGCGCAGCCAAGCCAGCTTGTAGGTCTCATCGAGCTTCTTGCCCGAGGCGCCGGCCATGTAGAGGTTCAGGCTCTGGGCCTGGTCAATCCACTTCTGGCGGCGCGCGGCCGCTTCCACCAGCCAGTGCGTCTCGACCTCGAAGGCCGTGGCGTAGAGCTGCTTGAGCTCGGCGGGCACGCGGTCGATGCGGCGCAGCGAACCGTCGAAGTGCTTGAGGTCCATGAGCATCACGTCGTCCCACAGGTTCAGCGCCTTGAGGTCGCGCACCAGGTACTCGTTGATGACGGTGAACTCGCCCGACAGGTTGGACTTCACCGAGAGGTTGCCGAAGCAGGGCTCGATGGAGGCATCCACGCCGATGATGTTGGAGATGGTGGCCGTGGGGGCGATGGCCACGCAGTTGCTGTTGCGCATGCCGTGGGCCTTGATCTGCTCGCGCAGCGCGTCCCAGTCCATGGTGGAGGCCGTGTCGGCCTCGATGTAGCCGCCGCGCTCCTGGGCCAGCAGCTTGAGCGTGTCCAGCGGCAGGATGCCGCGGCTCCACAGCGAGCCGTCGTAGCTGGAGTAGTGCCCGCGCTCGGCCGCGAGCTCCGTGGAGGCCCAGTAGGCGTAGTAGCACAGCGCTTCCATGGAGCGGTCGGCGAACTCCACCGCTGCCTGGCTGGCGTAGGGGGTGCGCAACTGGTAGAGCGCGTCCTGGAAGCCCATCACGCCCAGGCCCACGGGACGGTGGCGCTCGTTGGCGCGGCGCGCCTTTTCCACCGCGTAGTAATTGATGTCGATGACGTTGTCGAGCATGCGCATGGCCGTGCGCACGGTCTTGCGCAGCTTGTCATGGTCGATGCCGCCGTCCTTGACGTGGTGCGCCAGGTTCACCGAGCCCAGGTTGCACACGGCGATCTCGTCGGGGCCGGTGTTGAGCGTGATCTCGGTGCACAGGTTGGAGGAGTGCACCACGCCCACGTGCTGCTGCGGGCTGCGCACGTTGCAGGCGTCCTTGAACGTGATCCAGGGATGCCCGGTCTCGAACAGCATGGTGAGCATCTTGCGCCACAGGTCGCGGGCGGCCATGCGCTTGAAGAGCTTGATCTCACCGCGGTCGGCCATGGCTTCATAGGCCACGTAGGCCTGCTCGAAGGCCTTGCCGAACTTGTCGTGCAGGTCCGGGCAGTTGGAGGGCGAGAACAGCGTCCAGGGGCCGCCTTCCATCACGCGCTGCATGAACAGGTCCGGAACCCAGTTCGCGGTGTTCATGTCGTGGGTGCGGCGGCGGTCGTCGCCGGTGTTCTTGCGCAGCTCCAGGAACTCCTCGATGTCCAGGTGCCAGGTCTCCAGGTAGGCGCACACGGCGCCCTTGCGCTTGCCGCCCTGGTTGACGGCCACGGCCGTGTCGTTGACCACCTTGAGGAAGGGGACGACGCCCTGGCTCTTGCCGTTGGTGCCCTTGATGTAGGAGCCCAGCGCGCGCACGTTGGTCCAGTCGTTGCCCAGGCCGCCGGCGAACTTGGACAGCAGCGCGTTTTCCTTGAGCGCCTCGTAGATGCCTTCGAGGTCGTCGGACACGGTGGTCAGGTAGCAGCTGGAGAGCTGCGAGCGACGCGTGCCGGCATTGAACAGCGTGGGCGTGCTGCTCATGAAGTCGAAGCTGGAGAGCACGTCGTAGAACTCGATGGCGCGCGCCTCGCGGTTGGTCTTCTCGCCCAGCGCCAGGCCCATGGCCACGCGCATGAAGAAGGCCTGCGGCAGCTCGATGCGCTGCTCGTCGATGTGCAGGAAGTAGCGGTCCACCAGGGTCTGCAGGCCCAGGTAGTCGAACTGCAGGTCGCGATCGGCCTTGAGCGCGGCGCCCAGGCGGGCCAGGTCAAAGCCCAGCAGCGCCTCGTCCAGCAGCTCGGCCTTCACGCCCTTGGCGATGAAGCCGGGGAAGTACTCGGCGTAGCGCGCGGCCATCTCGGCATGCGTGACCTCGCTGCCCAGTACCTGCTTGCGCACCGTGTGCAGCAGCAGACGGGCGGTGGCGCGGGTGTAGCCGGGTTCCTTCTCGATGAGGGTGCGCGCGGCCAGGATGGCGGCCTTGTGCACCTCTTCCATGGGCACGCCGTCGTAGAGGTTGCGGTGCGTCTCGGCCAGGATGGGCGCGGGCAGCACGTCGGCCCCCAGGTCCGCGCAGGCGGACTCGACCAGGGCGTGCAGGCGCGCCTCGTTCAGCGGCACGCGCTGGCCGTCCTCCGTCACGTGCAGCACGGGCTTGGCGGCCGCGGCTTGGGCGGCGGCTGCCGCGGCGGCGGCGCGCTGGGCGCGCTCCTGCGCATGGCGCTCGCGGTAGAGCACGTAGGCGCGGGCCACGTCGTGGTGGCCGCCGCGCATGAGCTGCAGCTCCACCTGGTCCTGCACGTCCTCGATGTGGAAGGTGCCGCCGGCCGGGCGCGAGCGCAGCAGCGAGCGCACCACGGCCTCGGTGAGCGCATCCACCGTCTCGCGCACGCTGGCCGAGGCCGCGCCCTGGCTGCCCCGCACGGCCAGGAAGGCCTTCATCAACGCCACCGCGATCTTGCTGGGCGTGAAGGCGACCACCGCCCCGTTGCGCCGGATGATCTGGTAGCCCTCGTAGGTCTCGCGCGCTGCCGGCGCAGAGGTCTCGCCGATGAAGACGCCTTCGGCGTCCGTGGGGGTGTGCAGTTCAGGTGCGCTCATGTCTTTCCTTCTGGTCAAGAGAGCCTTGCGCCGCCGCAAGCCTGTGGCTTGCGGCCGGGCAAAGGCTCCACAGCCGCCGCGGCGATGCCCAGGCATCAAGGGCCTGCGAGCCGGGGCGTGTGCAAAAACTTGTGGATAACCGGTGGGCCGCTGGTGGATAGCGGACACTACCTGTGGGGTGCAGAGACGTATTAGACCACTACATCTAGTGTCGGAAAAGCCAAAGTCACCAAATTGCCACGCTTGCGTGATGGCTTGCCCAAAACGGCATCCGGCTTGCAGTGGGCGCGCGAGAACCGCCGCAGCGGACGCGGGAGGTTGCGTGGGAAACCGAATTCGGACAAGGATTCAGGCGGGCCTGCGCAGCGAATGCCCTTGTGCCTGCCAGCCGCTCAGGCGCTCCAGCAGCGGCCAACTGAAGCCGGCGCCGGGGTCGTGCTTGCGGCCGGGCGCGACGTCTTCGTGGCCCGTGGCTTCGCTCAAGGGATAGCGTGCCGCCAGCGCCCAAAGCAGGCGGGCGAGGCGGCGGTACTGCACGGCGGTGAAGTGCTCGCCCTCCAGCCCTTCAAGCTCTATGCCTATGGAGTAGTCGTTGCAGTTGTCGCGGCCACGCCAGGCGGAGCGGCCCGCATGCCAGGCGCGCGCATCGCAGGAGACGAACTGCAGCAGCTCGCCGCCGCGGCGCAGCAGGAAGTGCGCGGACACTTCCAAGCCGCGTATCTGCTGGAAATAGGGATGGGCATCCCAGTCCAGCCGGTTGGTGAAAAGGCGCTCTATGGCGTCGCCGCCATAGACGCCAGGCGGCAGGCTGATGGAGTGGATGACCGCCAGGTCGATGCTCACGCCCGCGGGGCGCGGGCCGAAGTTGGGCGACGGGCAGCGCCGCGCCGCCGCGTACCAGCCCTGCTCCCAGGCCGCGCCGTCCGCGGGCGGCGGCACCCAGGCGCTCATGACGTGCGCGGACCGGCGATGCGGTGCGGAACGCTGCAGAACACCCGGCCCTGCTCGTCCAGCACCGCTTCGCTGCGCGGCAGGTGCAGTCCGCAGTGGCTGCAGCGCACCATGGCTTCCAGCCGCGGCGGGCTGTTGCGGCGCGGCGGCGCAGGCGGCGGCGGCAAGGACGCGCGGCGCATGGCCCACAGCACCACGAAGACCACGGCAATCAGCAGCAGGAACTTCAGCATGGTGCGGACCTCGCGGCGAGGGCCGGACGCAGGCGCGGGGCGGACGGTGTGTTCATGGCGGGAACGGCGGCGCGGGGCTGCGGCAGGGCGACGGCGTCACACGGTGCGGTGCAGCACCACCTCCATCACGAAGCGCGAGCCGATGTAGGCCAGCAGCAGCAGTGCAGCGCCCGCATAAAGCCAGCGGGTGGCGCGCCGTCCGCGCCAGCCCCAGGCCAGCCGTCCGCTGATGAGCAGGGCGAACGTGGCCCAACCCAGCAGCGAGAACACCGTCTTGTGGTCCCAGCGCCAATGCGGGCTGAGCCAGGCGCCCAACAGCAGCGCGGCGCTGAGCACCACGAAGCCGGCCTCGACGAAGCGGAAGGTCAGCCGCTCCAGCCGCAGCAGCGGCAGGCCGAACGGGCCGCCACCGCCCTGCGGCGGGATGAGTTTCAGGCGCATCTGCCGCTCGGCGCGGTCCAGCAGCATGGCGTGCAGCACCGCGGCGCCAAAAAGGCCATAGGAGGCGATGCCCAGCATCCAGTGCAGCGGCATCCAGGCCGAGCCGCTTTCGTCCAGGCGTATCTCGCCTGGAAAGGCCGCGGCCAGCAGCACCACCGGCGCACCCACCGTGGCGAGCTGGCGCCGCACGCCCGGCAGCGAGAAGAGGCGGCTTTCCACCGCGTGCACGGCGAGCACGAACCACACCGTCAGCGACAGCGCCGGGCCGAAACCGAAGCGCACGCCCGGCGGCTCGCGGCCCACGGCGCCTATCTCCAGCGCCAGCGCCACACCGTGCAGCACCCAGCCCAACTGCAGCGCAGCCGTGTGCAGCCGGCGGCCATCGGGCGCAGGCATCAGGGCGATGAGGTAGGCCACCACGGCGCCCAACGCGGGCAGCCAAGGCCATGCGACGGAAGCCGCGGCAGGGCCGGACGATAAAATCATACGAACAGTGTACTTTCGCGGCCAGCGCCTCCCGGCGCGCTACAGCCGCCCTCCCCGCCATGGCCTCTGCCCTTACCGACCGTCTGTCACGCCTGGTCAAGACCATGCGCGGCCAAGCCCGCATCACCGAGAGCAACGTGCAGGACATGTTGCGCGAGGTGCGCATGGCACTGCTCGAAGCCGACGTGGCGCTGCCCGTCGTCCGCGACTTCATCGCCCGCGTCAAAGAGAAGGCGTTGGGCCAGGAGGTGGTGGGCTCGCTCAACCCCGGCCAGGCGCTGGTGGGCATCGTCAACAAGGAGCTCGCCGCGACCATGGGCGAGGGCGTGGCCGACATCAACCTCGCCGCGCAGCCGCCGGCGGTGATCCTGATGGCGGGCCTGCAAGGCGCGGGCAAGACGACCACCACCGCCAAGCTGGCCAAGCACCTCATAGAGCGCCGCCGCAAGAAGGTGCTCACCGTCTCGGCCGACGTCTACCGCCCCGCCGCCATCGAGCAGCTCAAGACGGTGACCAAGCAGGCCGGCGCCGAGTGGTTCCCCTCCGCGCCCAACCAGCAGCCGCGCGACATCGCGCTGGCGGCGCTGGACCACGCGCGGCGCCACTACTTCGACGTGCTGCTGGTGGACACGGCCGGCCGCCTGGCCATCGACGAAGCGCTGATGGCCGAGATCCGCGACCTGCACGCCACGCTCAAGCCGGTGGAGACGCTGTTCGTGGTGGACGCCATGCAGGGCCAGGACGCCATCAACACCGCGCGCGCCTTCAAGGAGGCGCTGCCGCTCACCGGCATCGTGCTGACCAAGCTGGACGGCGACTCCCGCGGCGGCGCGGCGCTGTCGGTGCGCCAGGTCACGGGTGCGCCCATCAAGTTCGCCGGCGTGTCCGAGAAGATCGACGGGCTGGAGGTGTTCGATGCCGAGCGCCACGCCGGGCGCGTGCTGGGCATGGGCGACATCGTGGCCCTGGTCGAGGAAGTCCAGAAGGGCGTGGACCTGGATGCGGCGCAGAAGCTCGCCGCCAAGGTCAAGAGCGGCGACGGTTTTGACCTCAACGACTTCCTGGCCCAAATCAGCCAGATGAAGAAGATGGGCGGCCTGTCCGGGCTGATGGACAAGCTGCCGGCCCAGATCGCCGCCAAGGCCGGCCAGGCCGACATGGACCGCGCCGAGCGCGACGTGCGGCGCATGGAAGGCATCATCAATTCCATGACGCCGCTGGAGCGGCGCAAGCCCGAGCTCATCAAGGCCAGCCGCAAGCGCCGCATCGCCGCGGGCGCAGGCGTGCAGGTGCACGAGGTGAACAAGCTGCTCAACCAGTTCGAGCAGATGCAGGGCATGATGAAGAAGATGAAGGGCGGCGGCCTCATGAAGATGATGAAGCGCATGGGCGGCATGAAGGGTCTCAAGGGCATGCTGCCGCCGGGCATGGGCGGCTGACGCGCGTCACGCGAAGGCACAAGACAAAGAGGGCGGGCGCCGCGAGGCACCCGCCCTCTTCTCTATGTGACTGGGCCCTGTTGCCGCAGCGGCTGCGTCAGCCCAGCAGCGCCTGCGCGAACTCGCGGGCGTTGAAGGTTTCCAGGTCTTCCAGCTTTTCGCCCACGCCGATGAAGTACACCGGCACGGGGCGCTCGCGCGCGATGGCGGCCAACACGCCGCCCTTGGCGGTGCCGTCGAGCTTGGTGACCACCAGGCCCGTGAGCTGCAGCGCCTCGTCGAAGGCTTTCACTTGGGCCAGGGCGTTCTGGCCGGTGTTGCCGTCCACCACCAGCAGCACCTCGTGCGGCGCGTCGGCCTGGGCCTTGGCGATGACGCGGCGGATCTTCTTGAGCTCTTCCATCAGGTGCAGCTGCGTGGGCAGCCGGCCCGCGGTGTCGGCGATCACCACGTCGCAGCCGCGTGCGCGGCCGGCCACCACGGCGTCGTAGGTCACGGCGGCCGGGTCGCCGCCTTCCTGGCTCACGATCTCCACGCGGTTGCGGCCGGCCCACACGGCGAGCTGCTCACGCGCCGCGGCACGGAAGGTGTCGGCCGCGGCCAGCAGCACGCGCTGCTCGGCGTCGGCCAGGTGGCGGGTGAGCTTGCCGATGCTGGTGGTCTTGCCCGCGCCGTTGACGCCCACGACCATGACCACCGTGGGCGACGCTTCGCCAATGGCCAGCGGCTTTTCCAGCGGCGCCAGCAGCTCGGCGATGGCGTCCACCAGCAGCGCCTTGACGGCCGCGGGGTCGCTGGCCTTGGCGTCCTTGACGCGGCGCTTGAGGTCCTTGAGCAGGAACTCGGTGGCCTTGACGCCGGCGTCGGCCATGAGCAGCGCCTCTTCGAGCTGCTCGTACAAGTCCTCGTCGATCTTGGTGCCGGTGAAGACCTGGGCGATGCCGCTGCCGGTCTTGCGCAGGCCCAGCTTCAAACGCTCCATCCAGCCCGCGCGCGGGGCGGTGGGCTTCTCGGCGGTTTCCATGATCTCCGGCTCGGCGGCGGGCTCGACCGGCGCGGGCGCAGGCGCCGATATGGGGGCGGGTTCGGCCTCGGACTTGCCGAACAGTCCACCGAACCAGCCGCTGCGCGCCGCCGGAGCCTCGGCGGCCGGCGGGACGACAGGCGCGTCAGCGGCAGCGGGCGAAGCTTCAGGAATGACCTGCGGCTCGGCCGGCGGCGGGGGCGCCTTCTTCTTGAAAAAGCTGAACATGAAGAAATTGTCTGATGAATTCGCTAAGGGGCTTGCGTCGAAGTTAAAAATATCGATAGAATGGCGGTCTCGCAGGCGCTTTAGCTCAGTCGGTTAGAGCGACGGAATCATAATCCGCAGGTCCGGGGTTCGAATCCCTGAAGCGCCACCAAACACGAAGCCCTGCAGGCCACAAGCCTGCAGGGCTTTTCGCTTTGGGCGAACGGCGGGCACAGGCGAGAGTTCAAAGCAAAGATGCAGCAACGGGCATGCTCAGCGCCATGAAGTTTTTCTCATCTTTCGCACTGCTCGACGATTGCACCGCGTCGGACGCGGCGCCGCGCAGCCGGCTCTACGCCGATCTCGTGCGCGAGCACCGCTGCACCGACCCACGCACGCTGGACGCCGTGTGCGCCGCGGCCCAGTCCGACCTGCGCGCCGGGCTGCACGCCGTGCTGCTGGTGGACTACGAATGGGGCGCCAAGCTGCTGAACGCCGGACAGGAGGCATTGCCCCCCGGCGACGCCTCCTGCCTGCGGTTGCTGATGTTCCGCGAGCTGCGCCGCTTGAGCAGCGACGAGGTGCAGGCCTGGCTGGCCGGGCAGGACGCGGCCCTGGCAGCCGATCTGCCCACCGCCGGGCTGCTGCCGCTGCAGCCCAGCCTGGACCGCCAGGCCTTCGACGCCGCCATCGCATGCATCCACGAGGCCATACGCGCCGGCGAGAGTTACCAGGTCAACTTCACTTACCGGCTCACCGGTGAAGCCTACGGCGAGCCGCTGCGGCTGTACCGCCGGCTGCGCCAGCGCCAGAGCGTGCCTTACGGCGCCTTCATACAACTGGAGGACGGCACCAGCGTGCTGTCGTGCTCGCCGGAGCTGTTCCTGCGCCACGAGCAGGGACGGCTGACGGCGCGCCCAATGAAGGGCACGTCCGCGCGTCTGCCTGACGCGCAGGCGGACGCGACCGCGGCGCTGGCGCTGGCGCAGGACGCCAAGAACCGCGCCGAGAACCTGATGATCGTGGACCTGCTGCGCAACGACCTGGGCCGCATCGCCCAAACCGGCTCGGTGCGCGTGCCCGCCCTCTTCACCGTGGAGCCGCACGGCGTGGTGTGGCAGATGACGTCCACGATTGAGGCCCGCGCGCTGCCGGGGCTGGACCTGCCCGCCCTGCTGCGCGCCACCTTCCCCTGCGGCTCCATCACCGGCGCGCCCAAGCTGCGCACCATGGAGCTGATCGCCGGGCTGGAAAGCACGCCGCGGGGCCTGTACTGCGGCGCCATAGGCTGGCTGGATGCGCCACGCGGCGATGCCGCCTGCGGCGACTTCTGCTGTTCGGTGGCCATACGCACGCTGGTGCTGGGCCCGCAAGGCGAAGGCGGCCTGCGTCCCGTGCGCATGGGCGTGGGCGCGGGCATCGTGCTGGACAGCGACGCCGTCGCCGAATTCGAGGAGTGCCGGCTCAAAGCCCGCTTTGCCACCGGGCTGGGCCACGAGTTCGAGCTGTTCGAAACCCTGTTCGCGCAGCAGCCGCAGGGCTTCAGGCATTTGGACAGGCACCTCGCGCGGCTGTGCCGCAGCGCCCAGGCCTTGGGTTTCAAGCTGGACGAACAGGCGGCGCGGCGCCGGCTCGATGCCGCGCTCTGCGCCTTGCCCGCCGACGTGCCGCACCGCGTGCGCCTGGCCCTGGGCCATGACGGCCAGCTCGGCGTGACGCAGGCGCCGCTGGCGCCCCTGGCTGGCGGCCCCGCGGGCCTGCTGCTGGCCGGGGAGCCGCTGGCGCCCTCCCCGCTGTCGGCCCACAAGACCACGCTGCGCGCGCGCTACGACGCCGGCGTGCGTGCGGCGGAGCAGGCCGGCGCCTTCGACACGCTGTTCTTCACACCGCAAGGCCATTTGATTGAAGGCGGGCGCAGCAACGTCTTCGTCCAGCTCGATGGCCGCTGGTGGACGCCGCCCTTGGGCGACGGCGCGCTGCCGGGCGTCATGCGCGAGGTGGCGATGGGACAGCTCGACGCCGCCGAGCGCAGCCTGCGGCGTGAGGATTTGGCGCGCGCTGAATCTTTGATCGTCTGCAATGCCTTGCGTGGCTTGCTGCCGGCCCGCCTGGTGGCGGCCGACTAAAATTTCGCCTTTCGCCCGCGGGCCCTCAGGCCCGCATCCCACACAGCCCCTGGATCTACACCATGCCCGCTGTGCCGGCGCCTCCCTTGAGATGACCAGGGGGCGAGCCGCCGTCTCGCGCATGGATCCGGATCACATGCCAGCGCCTTGCGCTGAAGGATCCTCATGAGCGCCAAGAAAGTTTTCATCCGCACCTTCGGCTGCCAGATGAACGAGTACGACTCGGACAAGATGGCCGACGTGCTGCAGGCCGTCGAAGGCTACGAGCCCACGGACGACGTGGAGCAGGCCGACCTCATCCTCTTCAACACCTGCTCGGTGCGGGAGAAGGCGCAGGAAAAGGTCTTCTCCGACCTGGGCCGCGTCAAGCACCTCAAGCAAAAGGGCGTGCTCATTGGCGTGGGCGGCTGCGTGGCCAGCCAGGAAGGGGCGGCCATCATCGAGCGCGCGCCCTACGTGGACATGGTGTTCGGCCCGCAGACCCTGCACCGGCTGCCGCAGATGATCCAGGCGCGCCAGCAGCAAAAGCGCCCGCAGGTGGACATCAGCTTCCCCGAGATCGAGAAGTTCGACCACCTGCCGCCCGCGCGCGTGGAAGGCGCCTCGGCCTTCGTCTCCATCATGGAAGGCTGCTCCAAGTACTGCAGCTATTGCGTGGTGCCCTACACCCGCGGCGAGGAAGTGAGCCGCCCCTTCGAGGACGTGCTCACCGAGGTGGCGGGCCTGGCCGACCAGGGCGTCAAGGAAGTGACGCTGCTGGGCCAGAACGTCAACGCCTACCGCGGCAAGATGGGCGACGGCGACGAGATCGCCGACTTCGCGCTGCTCATCGAGTACGTGGCCGAGATCCCCGGCATAGAGCGCATCCGCTACACCACCAGCCACCCCAACGAGTTCACGCAGCGGCTCATAGACGTCTACGCCAAGGTGCCGCAACTGGTGAGCCACCTGCACCTGCCGGTGCAGCACGGCAGCGACCGCGTGCTCATGGCCATGAAGCGCGGCTACACGGCGCTGGAATACAAGAGCACCATCCGCAAGCTGCGCGCGGTGCGGCCGGACATCAGCCTGTCCAGCGACTTCATCGTCGGCTTCCCCGGCGAGACGCAGGACGATTTCGAGCGCACGCTCAAGCTGATCGAGGACGTGGGCTTTGACGCCAGCTTCAGCTTCGTGTTCTCGCCGCGCCCCGGCACGCCGGCCGCGGCGCTGCAGGACGACACGCCGCAGGGGGTGAAGCTCAAGCGGCTGCAGCAATTGCAGGCGCTGATAGAGGGCAACGTGCGCCGCATCAGCGACAGCCGCGTCGGCACGTTGCAGCGCATCCTGGTCGAAGGCCCCTCGCGCAAGGACCCGGCCGAGCTCATGGGCCGCACCGAGTGCAACCGCATCGTCAACTTCAAGGGCCAGCCGCGACTGGTGGGGCAGATGGTGGAAGTGCGCATCACGCAGGCGCTGCCGCACTCCCTGCGCGGCGAAATGGTGCTGCGCGGCGACGACGCGGCGGCCTGAAAGGCCGTCAGCACCTCCAAGTGCTGACGCAGCGGCCGCGAACGCCGCCTTGCCGCGGCGGCTCAGTGCAGATCGCTGAGCTGCACGCGCGGCGTGGCGAACTCGCGGCCCACCATGGCGCGGGCGTAGAGGTAGTTGCCGCGGGCCCGCTCACTCAGCCCGTCGATGTTGACGTGGCCGTGGCTGTCACACGGAAAAGCCAGCGCATGGCCTTCGCGGAACAGTGAAGGGAAGCGGATCTCGTAGGCCTGGACGGACTCGGCAAGGAACTGGGACATGACCTTCTCCTGCATTGTTCGGTGCTTGACGATCTCACTGTGCAGCCATGGGACTGTCACGGGACAGTCAAGTCCAAGCAACGTGCGTGCCGGCGTTTGGCGATACCGCTTGTCCGGCTTTTTCGGGAGAGCCTAGGCGTTGATCCGACGCCGCTTGCGTCGCTTTCCTACAAACGGGACGCTCGGGAGAAACCCGCCCACCACAGTGCCAGCGCGCAACTCAGCAGCATGACGCCGTAATTGAGCATGCGGCCGTCGCGGCCGCTGACCACCAGCATGGCCACCAGCGCCAGCGCCGCGGCGGCGCAGCCCCACAGTGCCAGCCGCTTCCAGGCAACGGTTGCCAGCTCGCGGCGCCAGCACAGCTTGGCCGCCGTCGCGCTCAACATACCCACGGCCAGCGCGGGTGCGAAAAAATCGAGCAGATGCCACAGCGCATCCAGCGGACCCATGGCGCGCTTCCCTCGTGTCGCTTCTTGAGGTTGATATTGGTCAAGCACGGCAGCCTGGACTGCGGCGACCATAACCGGCCGGAAAAGCGGCCCAAACCGCAGATCATACAATTCCCACCATGAGCGTTTTTGCACTCGGCCTGAACTACCAGACCGCCCCGCTGGACTTGCGCGGGCGGTTTGCTTTTGGCGCCGAGCAGCTCTCGCCGGCCCTGCGCGGCTTTCGCGAACGGCTGCAGCGCGCCATGCCGGAGGCGGCACTGGTTTCCACCTGCAACCGCACCGAGCTGTACGTGGCCGCCGAGCCCGGCCGCGCGCGCGAGCTGGTCAGGCCCGCCATGGACTGGCTGGCCGAACAGGGCGGCGTCGTGGGCACGCAGCTGGAGTCCTGCACCTACGTCATGGAAAACCGCGAGGCCGCGCGCCACGCCTTCCGCGTCGCCTCGGGGCTGGACTCCATGGTGCTGGGCGAGCCCCAGATCCTGGGCCAGATGAAGCAGGCCGTGCGTCAGGCCGAGACCGCGGGCACGCTGGGAACAACGCTGCATCAGCTCTTCCAGCGCAGCTTCTCGGTAGCCAAGGAGGTGCGCACCTCCACCGAGATCGGCAGCCACTCCATCAGCATGGCCGCCGCCGCGGTGCGGCTGGCCTCGCAGCTCTTCGAGGATCTGCGCGACATCAAGGTGCTGTTCGTGGGCGCGGGCGAGATGATCGAGCTGGTGGCCACGCACTTCGCCGCCCGCGAGCCCAAGGCCATGGCCGTGGCCAACCGCACGCTGGAGCGCGGCGAGAAGCTCGCCGGCCGCTTTGGCGCACAGGCGCTGCGCCTGGCCGACCTGCCCAGCTGCCTGCACGAGTTCGACGCCGTCATCTCCTGCACCGCCAGCACGCTGCCCATCATCGGCCTGGGCGCCGTCGAGCGCGCGCTCAAGGCGCGGCGGCATCGGCCTATGTTCATGGTCGACCTGGCCGTGCCGCGCGACATCGAGCCGGAAATCGCCCAGCTCTCCGACGTCTACCTCTACACCGTGGACGACCTCTCCGCCCTCGTTCAAAGCGCGGGCGAGAAGCGGCAGGCCGCCGTGCAGCAGGCCGAGGCCATCATCGACGCCGGCGTGCAGAGCTTCAGCCACTGGCTGGACCAGCGCGGCAGCGTTCCGCTCATCCAGGCCCTGAACCAGCAGGCCGACCGCTGGCGCACGGCCGAGCTGACCCGCGCACGCAAGCTGCTGGCGCGCGGCGAAGACATAGACACCGTGCTCGAAGCCCTGAGCCGGGGCCTCACGCAAAAGCTGCTGCACGGCACCTTCGCCGAGCTGCACTCGGCCGACGGCCCGCAGCGCGAGCAGGTGGCGCACACCGTCTCGCGCCTGTTCCTGCGCCAGACCAGCCGCAATCCCGAATCCGACGGCGGCCGCTAGCGGCCCCTGCCCTGCCGCCGGGTGCGCAGAGCTGCCGCGTGCCCGGCGCACACGCTTGCCCCATGAAAGACACCCTGCGCCAACAATTCGAACGCCTGTCCATGCGGCAGGCCGAGCTCGACGCCACGCTGGCCGATCCGCAACTGATGTCGGACATCAAGCGCTGGCGCTCGCTCTCGCGCGAGCAGGCCGAGGTGGCCGAAGTGGTGGCGGACTTTCGCCTGTACCAGCAGCGCGAGCAGGACCTGGCCACCGCGCGCGAGCTGCTGGATGACCCCGACATGGCCGACATGGCGCGCGAGGAGATCGCCGCCGCCGAAGCCGACCTGCAGCGGCTGCAGCAGCAGTTGCAGGCCGCACTGCTGCCGCGCGACCCGGACGATGCGCGCAACGCATTCCTGGAAATCCGCGCTGGCACCGGCGGCGACGAATCCGCCCTCTTTGCCGGCGACCTCGCGCGCATGTACCTGCGCTACTGCGAGCGCCAGGGCTGGCGCACCGAGATCCTGAGCCAGAGCGATTCCGAGCTCGGCGGCTACAAGGAAATCGTGCTGCGCATCGAGGGCGATGCCGCCTACGGCCGGCTGCGGTTCGAGAGCGGCGGCCACCGCGTGCAGCGTGTACCGGCCACCGAGAGCCAGGGCCGCATACACACCAGCGCCTGCACGGTGGCCGTGATGCCGGAACCCGACGAGACCGAGGACATCACCCTCAACCCGGCCGAGCTGCGCATAGACACCTTCCGCGCCAGCGGCGCCGGCGGCCAGCACATCAACAAGACCGACAGCGCCGTGCGCGTGACGCACCTGCCCACGGGTCTGGTGGCCGAATGCCAGGACGACCGCAGCCAGCACCGCAACAAGGCCAAGGCGCTGGCCGTGCTGGCCGCGCGGCTGCGCGACAAGGAAACGAGCGAGCGCGCCGCCAAGGAGGCGGCCACGCGCAAGGGCCTCATAGGCAGCGGCGACCGCAGCGACCGCATACGCACCTACAACTTCCCGCAGGGCCGGCTCACCGACCACCGCATCAATCTCACGCTCTACAAGTTGGGCGCAGTGATGGACGGTGACCTGGACGACGTCCTCGCCGCGCTGCAGGCCGCACGCGCGGCCGAGCAGCTCGCGGCGCTCGAGAGCAGCGGCCTGGCATGACGGCTCCTCAAGACACCACCGTCACGGTGCGCGAGGCCCTGGCCCGTGCCAAGGCGCTTGGGCTGGACCGGCTGGATGCCCAGCTGCTGCTGTCGCACCACCTGTCGCGCCCGCGCAGCTGGCTGCTGGCGCATGACGACGCGGCACTCACCCCGGCGCAGCACCAGGCGGTGGACGCCGACCTGACACGCCGCGCCGACGGCGTGCCCATGGCCTACCTGCTGGGCCAGCACGAGTTCCACGGCCTGATGCTGCAGGTCACGCCGGACGTGCTGGATCCGCGCCCGGACACGGAAACGCTGGTGGATTGGGCGCTGGAGCTGCTGAGCACCGAGCTGGCGGCACTGCCCGCGCCGCAGGTGCTGGACCTGGGCACGGGCAGCGGCGCCATCGCACTGGCCGTCAAGCACGCGGCGCCGCGCGTGCGCATGCGCGCCCTGGATGCCAGCGCCGCCGCCCTGGGTGTGGCTCAGGGCAACGCGCAGCGGCTGGGCCTGGAGGTGGGATTCACCCTGTCCGACTGGTGGAGTGCCTTCACGCCGCCCAAGCTGCACCTGGCCCTGAGCAACCCGCCCTACATCGACGGCGACGACCCCCACCTGGCCCAACTGCGCCACGAGCCGTTGCAGGCCCTCACGCCCGGGCCGGACGGGATGCAGGCCATTCATTGCATCGTGCAGGGCAGCCGCGAGCACCTGGAACGCGGTGCCTGGCTGCTGCTGGAGCATGGCTTCGACCAGGGCGCCACGGCGCGGCAGGTCTTGCAGTCGCACGGTTTCACCGACATCACGACGCGGCGTGACCTCGCCGGCCACGAGCGCTGCACGGGCGGCCGCTGGCCGGGCTGAAGCCGGCGGCAACCCATTACTGTGCAGTGTTTCACCCGGGTCGCGGACCCGGGGTTGGCACGGGTCAGGCCCTGCCCCACAGCCCTGCCGTGGCGGCGTAGCATGCTTCGACAGTGGACTTGCAAGGGGGGTACCGCGATGAAGGCAATCCGGGATCTGGCCGTGCTGTGCATGGCGCTGGGCAGCATGGCCGCGCAGGCCGATGGCGGGCTGCGGGTGGCACCTGAGCAGGCGCCATGGCCGCGCTGGCAGGCGCGCATCGGGCTGGACCAGGCTGCGGCGCCGTGGCGCGGCGATCTGGCCCCCACAGGCAACGGACTGCGCAGCATGAAGCTCCTGGGCGACGTCTACCTCAGCGGCCCGGGCTTTGGCGCCGGGCAGGTGGTGGGCGGCCTGCGCGCCACGGGCGGGCTGCTGTTGGGCAGCCGCTCGCCGCTGCTGGGTGCTTCGCCCAACGGGAATCCGCTGTCGCTGAGCGTCACGCAAAGCCTGCTCACGCCCGGCCGCGGCGAGGACGCCTCCGAAGTGCCGCCCGTGGGCTACTTGG
Source organism: Azohydromonas lata (assembly GCF_034427735.1). Classification (NCBI taxonomy): domain Bacteria; kingdom Pseudomonadati; phylum Pseudomonadota; class Betaproteobacteria; order Burkholderiales; family Sphaerotilaceae; genus Azohydromonas; species Azohydromonas lata. Next base: position 82,059 of record NZ_JAXOJX010000022.1, on the reverse strand, counting down.
GCATTGGCTACAGCAGCCTGTCGCTGCGCGGGGGCTGGGGCTTCAGTGCCGACTTGGGCGTGATGACGGGCTCAGGCCTGCGCCCGCCGGAAACGCGCAACCTGGACGACGCGGTGCGCGAGCTGCGCCTGCGGCCCGTGCTGCAGTTGGGCGTGTCCTACGCTTTCTGAAGCGCGTTCTGCCAGGGAATTGAACCTGTTCACGGCGGCGGCCTGCCGCATGCCGTATAACGCGGGCTGTTTGAATCCCTCGTTCAGAGACACCATGGAAGACGTTCAAAAGCGCATCGACGACCTCGTGAAGGGCAACCGCGTGGTGCTGTTCATGAAGGGCACGGCGCAGTTCCCGATGTGCGGCTTCTCCGGCCGCGCCATCCAGATCCTCAAGGCCTGCGGCGTGCAGGACCTGCAGACCGTCAACGTGCTGGAAGACGAGGCCGTGCGCCAGGGCATCAAGACCTACGCCAACTGGCCCACGATTCCGCAGCTCTACATCGACGGCGAGTTCGTCGGCGGCTCGGACATCATGATGGAGATGTACCAGGCCGGCGAGCTGCAGCAGGTGCTGTCGCCCAAGAGTTGAGCATGCAACGGCTGGTCGTGGGCCTCACCGGTGCCAGCGGTGCGGTCTACGGCGTGCGGCTGCTGCAGCGCGCGCGGGCCCTGGGCGTGCACACGCACCTGGTGGCCACGCCCGCGGGCGTGCTCAACGCCCACCACGAGCTTGGCCTGGATCGGCGCTCCCTGGAGGCGCTGGCCGACGAGGCCCATGCGCCCGGCGACGTGGGCGCCTGCATCGCCAGCGGCTCGCACCCCGTGGACGCGATGCTCATCGCTCCCTGCTCCATGAAAACGCTGGCCGCCGTGGCGCACGGCTTTGGCGACAATCTCCTCACCCGCGCGGCCGACGTGATGCTCAAGGAGCGCCGCCGCCTGCTGCTGCTGGTGCGCGAGACGCCGTTCAACCTGGCGCACCTGCGCAACATGACGGCGGTGACGGAGATGGGCGGCATCGTCTTCCCGCCCCTGCCCGCCTTCTACAACCACCCGGGCAGCATCGACGAGATGGTGGACGACACGGTGGAGCGCGTGCTGGCCGTGGCCGGCATCACGGCCGCTCAGCCCAGCGCCTGGCAAGGGCTGTGACGGGCCAAGCGGCGCTTTTCAAGCGCGCCGCCCCTTCGGCTCAAGCGTCCGGCATTGCCCATTGGCGGCGGGCGCCAAACACCATGTTGGGATATTCCGGCCGGCCGCGGCTGCCGTTGTAGCGCCCCAGCGCCATGAAGAGGTCGCCGTCCTCGCGCTCCAGGTAGTGGCGCAGGATGACGCAGCCAAAGCGCAGGTTGGTCTGCATGTGAAAGAGCCGGCTGGCGTCGCCGTCCCCGATGAGGCGTGCCCAGAAAGGCATCACCTGCATGTAGCCGCGCGCGCCGGCGCTGCTCACCGCGTACTTGCGGAAATTGCTCTCCACCTGCACCAGGCCCAGCACCAGATCGGTTTCCAGCCCGGCGCGGCGGCTCTCGTACCACAGGGTTTGCAGGAACTCCACGCGCGTGCGGCGCTCGGCCTTGCGCGGCTGCAGCCGCTCGCTCATGGCGGTGAGCCAGTGCAGGTAGGCCATGCGCTGCGCGGTACCGGCGAATTCGGGATGGGGCGGCGCATCGGCCGCGATGGCGGCGGACAGCACCGAGCGCACGGCGTCCGACAAGTCCTCTTCCCGCTGCGCACCGGCCCGGGCAGGCCCAAAGGGCAACCCCAGCGCGGCACCCAGCAAGAGGCGCCGCTTCACGCCAGCAGCTTGTCCTTCAGGAAGGCATCGACCTCGGCCTGCGCCACCGGCGTGGCCTGCGCGTCGCGCCGGCCCTGGTATTCCAGCTTGCCTTCCTTGAGGCCGCGGTCGGAGATGACGATGCGGTGCGGCACGCCAACGAGCTCCCAGTCGGCGAACATCGCGCCCGGGCGCTCGCCGCGGTCGTCCAGCAGCACGTCCACGCCCAGGGCCTGCAGCGACTGGTACAGCCGCTCGGCCTCGGCGCGCACGGCCTCGCTGCGGTCCATGCCGATGGGGCAGATCACAATGCGGAACGGCGCCATGGCGTCCGGCCAGATGATGCCGCGCTCGTCGTGGTTCTGTTCGATGGCCGCGCCCAGCAGCCGCGTCACGCCGATGCCGTAGCAGCCCATTTCCATGAACTGGGGCTTGCCCTTCTCGTCCAGGTACGTGGCGTTCATGGCCTTGGAGTACTTGGTGCCGAGGTAGAACACGTGGCCCACCTCGATGCCGCGCTGGATCGCAAGCAGGCCCTTGCCGTCCGGTGACGGGTCACCCTCGACCACGTTTCGCAGGTCGGCCACCACGTCGGGCTCAGGCAGGTCGCGGCCCCAGTTGACGCCGGTGTAGTGGTAGTCCTCGTCGTTGGCGCCGCAGACGAAGTCGGACATGCGGGCCACCGTGCGGTCCACCACCACCTTCACCGGCTGCTTCATGCCAATGGGCCCCAGGTAGCCGGGCTTGCAGCCGAAGTGCGTGTCGATTTCGGCCAAGGTGGCGAAGCGGAAACCGCCCTTGAGGCCTTCGACCTTGCTGGCCTTGACCTCGTTGAGCTCGTGGTCGCCTCGCACCATCAGCAGCCAGACGGTGGACTTGGCGACCTTGCCGGCCTCGTCGAACTCGTCGGTGGCCAGCACCAGCGTCTTGACCGTGCGCTGCAGCGGCAGGCCCAGGAACCGCGCCACGTCGGCGCAGGTGGCCGTGCCCGGCGTGGATGTCTTTTCCAGCGGCAGGGTGGGCGCAGCGCGCTCGGCCAGCAGCGGCAACGCCTCGGCCAACTCGATGTTGGCGGCGTACTCGCTGTTTGGGCAGTAGATGATGGCGTCCTCGCCCGTATCGGCGATGACCTGGAACTCGTGCGAGCGGTCGCCGCCTATGGCGCCGGTGTCGGCCGCGACAGCGCGGTACTGCAGCCCCATGCGGTCGAAGATGGCGATGTAGGCCTTGAACATCGCGTCGTAGCTGCGGCCGGCGGCCTCCACGTCACGGTCGAAGGAGTAGGCGTCCTTCATCGTGAACTCGCGCCCGCGCATGATGCCGAAGCGCGGCCGCCGCTCGTCGCGGAACTTGGTCTGGATGTGATAGAAGTTTTTGGGCAGCTGCTTGTAGCTGCGCAACTCCTGGCGCGCGATGTCCGTCACGACCTCTTCGGACGTGGGCTGGATGATGAAGTCGCGCTCGTGCCGATCCTTCACACGCAGCAGCTCCGGCCCCATCTTGTCGAAGCGCCCCGTCTCCTGCCACAGCTCGGCAGGCTGGACGATGGGCATGAGCAGCTCGATAGCGCCGGCGCGGTTCATCTCCTCGCGGATGATGCCCTCCACCTTGCGGATCACGCGCAGCCCCATGGGCATGTAGTTGTAGATGCCCGCGCCCAGGCGCTTGATGAGCCCGGCGCGCATCATGAGCTTGTGGCTCACGATCTCGGCATCGGCGGGGGCCTCCTTGAGGGTGGAGACGAAGAACTGCGAGGCTTTCATGGGTAGGGAATCTGCAGATTGCACAACGGCGCCGCGGGGGGTGCCGCAGGCTCGGAGGTCACGGGTTAGCGAGGTAACGCAAGCCGTGCCGAGCCGGTGCAATAATGAAATCAATTCAAGAATTGGGGTTGATTATGCTCGACCGTGAAGGCTTCAGGCCCAACGTCGGCATCGTCCTGCTCAATGCGCGGAATCAGGTGTTTTGGGGCAAGCGGCTGCGCACCCACTCCTGGCAGTTCCCGCAAGGCGGTATCAAGTACGGAGAAACGCCTGAGCAGGCCATGTTCCGCGAACTGCACGAGGAGGTGGGCCTTCGACCCGAGCACGTCAAGGTGCTGGCCCGCACCCGCGACTGGCTGCGTTACGAGGTGCCTGACCACTACATCCGGCGCGACGCGCGCGGACACTACAAGGGGCAGAAACAGATCTGGTTCCTGCTCAAGCTGTTGGGCCGCGACTCGGACATGAACCTGCGCGCCACCGACCATCCCGAGTTCGACGCCTGGCGCTGGAACGACTACTGGGTGCCGCTGGACATGGTCATCGAGTTCAAGCGCGACGTGTACCAGATGGCGCTGACCGAGCTGGCCCGCTTCCTGCCCCGCGCCAACCCGCACAACCGCTACCTGCGCGCGGGCATGCGCTCGCACCAGCGCCATGAGGACCCGCCGGACTCCTCAGTCGTGCCTCCGGTCACGCCGGGCGGCAGGGCCTGAAGAGATCAGGCCCAAGGCAAAAAAACAGGCCGCTTGCAGCGGCCTGTTTTTTGGCAGTCTCTCGGGGCTGACTCAGGCCAGCACGAGGTTGGCGCGATCAATCAGCTCGGGCTCGTTGACGTAGCCCAGCAGCACCTCGATCTGCGAAGACGGCTTGCGCATGATCAGCCGTGCCTCGGCGCTGGAGTAGTTGGCCAGACCCCGAGCCACCTCGGCGCCGGCCTGGTCGCGCACGGCGATCACGTCGCCCCGATGGAACTCGCCCTGCACTTCCATCACACCTATGGGCAGCAGGCTCTTGGCCTCCTCGCGCAGCTTGGCCACGGCGCCGGCGTCCACCACCACGCCGCCGCGCAGTTGCAAGTGGTCGGCCATCCACTGCTTGCGCGCGGCCAGCTTGGGCGTGGCGGCGATCAGCGCCGTGCCTATGGACTCGCCCTGGGCCAGGCGCAGCAGCACGTCGTCCTCGCGCCCGTAGGCGATCACGGTGCTGGCGCCACTGCCCGCGGCGCGCTTGGCGGCCAGGATCTTGGTGATCATGCCGCCGCGGCCGATGCTGCTGCCCGCGCCGCCGGCCATCTGCTCCAACTCCGGCGTGCCGGCGGCCGCCTCGTCGATGAAGCGCGCGTCCGGGTTCTTGCGCGGGTCGGCCGAATACAGGCCACGCTGGTCGGTGAGGATCACCAGCGCATCGGCCTCCACCAGGTTGGCCACCAGGGCGCCCAAGGTGTCGTTGTCGCCGAACTTGATCTCGTCGGTGACCACCGTGTCGTTCTCGTTGATGACCGGGATCACCTTGAGCGACAGCAGCGTCAGCAGCGTGGAGCGGGCATTGAGGTAGCGCTCGCGGTCGGCCAGGTCGGCGTGCGTGAGCAGCACCTGCGCGCTGCCCATGCCCTGCTCGCGCAGCTTGCTCTCGTACATCTGGGCCAGGCCCATCTGGCCGACGGCGGCGGCGGCCTGCAGCTCGTGCAGTTCCTTGGGCCGCGCCGTCCAGCCCAGGCGCTTCATGCCCTCGGCGATGGCCCCGCTGGAAACCATGATGACCTCGCGCCCCTGCTGCGCCAGTGCCGCGAGCTGGCGGCACCAGTTGCCTATGGCCTCGGCATCGACGCCGCGGCCTTCGTTGGTCACGAGGCTGGAGCCCACCTTGACGACGATGCGCCGCGCCTGGCGCAGCACCTCGCTCATGCGGCGCCTCCGTCGGTGCTTTGCACGCCGTCAAAGCGCGGATCGACTTCCGGCGCCACAGGGTGCTTGTGCGCCTGTACATGGTCGAAGATGGCGCGCAGCAGCGGGTCCAGCCCCTCGCGCGCCAGCGCCGAGATCTCGAACACCGGGCCCTTCCAGCGGTAGCGCTTGACGAAGTCCTTCACCCGCGCGGCACGTTCCTCCATGGGCACCATGTCCAGCTTGTTGAGCACCAGCCAGCGCGGCTTGTCGTAAAGCGTCTGGTCGTACTTCTTCAGCTCGGCCACGATGGCCTTGGCCTGCGCCACCGGATCGACGCTCTCGTCGAAAGGCGCCAGATCCACCACGTGCAGCAGCAAATGCGTGCGCTGCAGGTGGCGCAGGAACTGGTGCCCCAGGCCCGCGCCCTCGGCCGCGCCCTCGATCAGGCCCGGCACGTCGGCAACCACGAAGCTCTGCTCCGGGCCCACGCGCACCACGCCCAGATTGGGATGCAGCGTGGTGAAGGGATAGTCGGCAATCTTGGGCCGCGCGTTGGAGATGGCAGCGATGAGCGTGCTCTTGCCCGCGTTGGGCATGCCCAGCAGGCCCACGTCGGCCAGCACGCGCAGCTCCAGCTTGAGCTTGCGGCGCTCGCCGGGCCAGCCCGGCGTCTTTTGCCGCGGCGCGCGGTTGGTACTGCTCTTGAAGTGCAGGTTGCCGAAGCCGCCGTCGCCGCCCTTGCAGATCAGCACCTTCTCGTCCGGGACGAGCAGCTCGGTGAGGGTCTCCTCGGTCTCGGCGTCCTTGATGATGGTGCCCAGCGGCATGCGCAGCACGATGTCGTCACCCGCAGCGCCGAACTGGTCCGAGCCACGCCCGGCCTCGCCGTTGCGGGCCTCGTGGCGGCGCGCGTAGCGGTAGTCGATCAGCGTGTTGAGGTTGCGGTCGGCCACGGCCCAAATGCTGCCGCCGCGCCCGCCGTCGCCCCCGTTGGGCCCGCCAAAGGGAATGAACTTCTCGCGCCGGAAGCTGACGCAGCCTGCTCCGCCATCGCCCGCGGCGACATCAATGGTGGCTTCATCTACGAATTTCATGGCGCAAGAATAGTGAGGTCGGAAACGACAAAGCCCCGGCGGGCCGGGGCTTGGCTGGTGCGAAGTGCTTCAGCTCAGACCGGGGTGACGAAAACCGTCTGACGGTTGAGCGCACCCTTGGTGGCGAAGGACACCTGGCCGTCCACGAGGGCGAACAGGGTGTGGTCCTTGCCCACGCCGACGTTGGTGCCGGCATGGAACTTCGTGCCGCGCTGGCGAACGATGATGGAGCCAGCCGAAATGGTCTGACCGCCGAACACCTTCACGCCCAGCATCTTCGGTTTGGAGTCGCGGCCGTTCCGTGTGGAACCGCCGCCTTTTTTCTGTGCCATGGTTCAGTTCTCCTGGGGCAACTGGATCAGCCGTTGACCGCGCCGATCTGGATTTCGGTGAAGGCCTGGCGATGACCTTGGCGTTTCTGGTAGTGCTTGCGGCGACGCATCTTGAAGATGCGCACCTTGTCGTGCTTGCCGTGCGCCACGACGGTGGCGGTGACAGTGGCGCCGCTGACCAGAGGCGTGCCCACCTTCAGCTCAGCGCCGTTGCCGACAGCCAGAACCTGGTCGATCACGATCTCCTGGCCCACGTCCGCAGCAATCTGTTCTACCTTGATCTTTTCGCCGACAGCAACCTTGTATTGCTTGCCGCCGGTTTTTATGACCGCGTACATATGTGACCTTTCTCTTGGACATCCGCGCGTCACGGAAAGCCGTAACGCACGGAACCCGCGATTCTAATCCATGCCGATCAAATCCCGACTGCGGAACCGGGAAAGCGAGGCTTGCGGCGCGTGCGAAAGCTCGCATGTCCCGCACGTTTCGGGGGAGGGTGCGAGGCGCTTCCTATAATCCGCGCCGACTTTCCCAGCATTCATGACTTCATCGGCCCCCACTCCACAAACCTCCTTCGCCGACGAGCTCATGGCGCAGGAGATGCAGACCGTCGATGCCGTCATCATCGAGCGGCTGCGCTCCGAGGTGGCGCTCATCAACCAGATCGCGCACTACATCATCAGTGCCGGCGGCAAGCGCATACGTCCGCGCCTGGTGCTGCTGTTCGCGCGGGCGCTGGGCTTCCAGGGGCCGGAGCGCTTCACGCTGGCAGCCATCGTCGAGTTCATTCATACCGCCACGCTGCTGCATGACGACGTGGTGGACGAATCGTCCCTTCGCCGCGGCCGCCAGACGGCCAACGCGCTGTTCGGCAACGCCGCCAGCGTGCTGGTAGGCGACTTCCTGTACTCGCGCGCCTTCCAGATGATGGTGTCCGTCAACCGCATGCGCGTGCTCGACGTGCTGGCCGACGCGACCAACGTCATCGCCGAGGGCGAGGTGCTGCAGTTGATGAACATGCACGACCCTGATCTCGCGATCGAGGACTACCTGCGCGTCATCCGCTACAAGACCGCCAAGCTCTTCGAGGCCAGCGCCCGCTTGGGCGCCGTGCTGGCCAATGCCGACGCCGCCACCGAGGAGCGCTGCGCCGACTACGGCCGCTCGCTGGGCACTGCCTTCCAGCTCGTGGACGACCTGCTCGACTACCAGGGCGATACGCAGGAGCTGGGCAAGAACGTGGGCGACGACCTGCGCGAGGGCAAGCCCACGCTGCCGCTGCTCATCGCCATGGCTCGCGGCACTGAAGCCGAGCGGCTCACCATCCGCCACGCCATCGAGCACGGCGAGGTGGAGAAGCTGCCGGAAATCGTGCAGATCGTGCAGCGCACCGGCGCGCTGGAAGCCACCCGCGAAGCCGCCCGCGCCCAGGCCGAACAGGCTCGCGCCGCGCTCGAATCAATTCCTGATTCCGAAGCGCGAAAATCTCTGCTAGAATTTTGTTCTCGGTCGGTGGACAGGTCTTTCTGAAGAAAAACCTGCTAAACTGATAGAAGTTGAGACGGCAAAGCAATCGCAACGCCGTCAAAACAATTCGGGGTGTAGCTTAGCCTGGTAGAGCGCTACGTTCGGGACGTAGAGGCCGGAGGTTCGAATCCTCTCACCCCGACCAGGTTTCTTCTTTCGTCGTCTCACACAAGCTCCTGCAGCAGGAGGCACGACACGCAAGGTGTCGTGCGGAGACGGCAAAGCGCCGCGGTTCAGCGACTTGCTCCCCAAACATTAAGTTGTTCGATAGTCGTTACGACTTGTAGCGCACTCAGTCCATTAGGGCTGCTGCGTGTTGTGGCAAATCGCTTGTGCAGGCGATCATTTTTTCCACTTTCGCCACTGCACGCGCACTGCCTTGTCCGCCCTGTCGATCTCCACGCCCGCGGCTCCTTTACCCCCCACGCTGACCGGCGCCGCGCGCGTGCTCGCCTACATCGGCAAGCTCGACGCGGAGACGGCGCTCGCCCTGTCGCAACGGGCACAGCACGAGCACGTCAGCTTTGCACAGGCGGTGGTGGAGGCGGGTGCCCTTTCGGCCTCGGAGCTGGCCCACGCGCTGGCCGGCACCCTGGCATTGCCGCTGCTGGACCTCGACGCCCTGGACATGCGTGCGCTGCCGCGCGGCGTGCTCGACACGCGGCTGGCCCGGCAATACCAGGTCGTGGCGCTGGGCCGGCGCGGCAACCGCCTCTTCATTGGCGGCGCCGACCCGACCGACCACACCGCGATGGAGCGCATACGCTTTGCCACCCAGCTCTCCACCCAGTGGATCGTCGTCGAGCAGGACAAGCTCGCGCGGCTGCTGCAAGCCAACGCCGGCACGCTGGAGCTGCCGCCAAGCGGCAACGGTGGTGGCGGCACCGACTTCCGCTTCGACCTGGCCGACGACGAGCCCTCCCCCGCTGCCGCCGAGGCCGCACAGGTCGAGGCCGAGGTGGAGGACGCGCCCGTCGTCCGCTTCCTGCACAAGATGCTGGCCGACGCCGTCAACGCCCGCGCCTCGGACCTGCACTTCGAGCCCTACGAGACGCACTACCGCGTGCGCTTTCGCATCGACGGCGAGCTGCGCGAGGTGGTGCAGCCGCCGCTGGCCATCAAGGACAAGCTGGCCTCGCGCATCAAGGTCATCAGCCGGCTGGACATCGCCGAAAAGCGCGTGCCGCAGGACGGCCGCCTGCAACTGACCTTCGGCACGCGCGCCATCGACTTTCGCGTCAGCACGTTGCCCACGCTGTTCGGCGAAAAAATCGTCATCCGTATCCTGGACGGCTCCAGCGCCAAGCTGGGCATAGACGCCCTGGGCTATGAGCCTGAGGAAAAGGCGCGGCTGCTGCACGCCGTGCAGCGGCCCTACGGCATGGTGCTGGTCACGGGCCCCACCGGGTCGGGCAAGACGCTGTCGCTCTACACCTGCCTGAACCTGCTCAACCGGCCCGGCGTGAACATCTCCACCGTGGAAGACCCGGCCGAAATCCGCCTGCCCGGCATCAACCAGGTGGACGTCAACGAGAAGGCGGGGCTGACCTTTTCCTCCGCGCTGCGCGCCTTCCTGCGCCAGGACCCGGACGTGATCATGGTGGGCGAAATACGCGACCTGGAAACGGCCGACATCGCCGTCAAGGCCGCGCAGACCGGCCACCTGGTGCTCTCCACGCTGCACACCAACGACGCGCCCTCCACGCTCACGCGGCTGCTGCAGATGGGCGTGGCGCCCTTCAACGTCGCCGCCAGCGTGCTCCTGATCACCGCACAGCGTCTGGCGCGGCGGCTGTGCGAGGACTGCAAGGCGCCGGGCGACTATTCGCGCGAGGCGCTGCTGCGCGCGGGCTTCAGCCATGAGGAGCTCGACGGCCGCTGGCGGCCCTACCGCGCCGTGGGCTGCGCGGCCTGCAACAACGGCTACAAGGGCCGCGTGGGCCTGTACCAGGTGATGCCGGTCAGCGAGGCGCTGCAGCGCCTCATCCTGGCCCAGGGCACGGCGCTGGACATTGCGCAACAGGCGCGGCGCGAGGGCGTGCGCGACCTGCGCCAGGCCGGGCTGGTCAAGGTGCGCGCCGGGGTGACGTCGCTGGAGGAAGTGATCGCCGTCACCAACGATTGATTGAAGCCACGGCCCCGCGCGAACGGGGCCGGGACGCGGGAACGACCGGGGGAGGAATTCATGGGCGCTGCGGACACGGCCTCCAGGGCCAGGGAATTCGTCTTCGAATGGGAAGGCCGCGACCGCCAGGGCAAGCCCGTGCGCGGCGAGCTGCGCTCGGCCGGCGAGGCGGCCGCGGGCGCCTGCCTGCGCCGCCAGGGCATCGTCGTGCTGCGCGTGAGCCGCAAGCGCCAGAGCCTGCGCGAGGCCGGGCGCGCCATACGGCGCAAGGACATTGCCCTCTTCACCCGGCAACTGGCCACGCTGCTGCGCGCGGGCGTGCCGCTGCTGCGGGCCTTCGACATCGTGGCGCGCGGCAGCGCCCATGTGCGGCTGGCGCGGCTGCTGTTGTCGGTGCGCGCCGACGTGGAAACCGGCACCAGCCTGTCCGCCGCGCTGCGCAGGCACCCGCGCCACTTCGGCGCGCTCTACTGCAACTCGGTGGAAGCGGGCGAGGCCGGCGGCGTGCTGGAGCCGCTGCTGGAGCGGCTGGCGCTGCACGAGGAAAAGGCGCTGGCGCTGCAGGGCCGCATACGCTCGGCGCTGTTCTACCCGGTGACGGTGCTGGCGGTGTCGGCACTGGTGCTGTCGCTCATCCTGGTGCTGGTGATCCCGTCCTTCACCGACGTGTTCGCCTCCTTCGGCGCGGACCTGCCCGCGCCCACGCGCTTCGTGATCGCCCTGTCCGACTTCTTCGTCGCCTGGTGGGCGCCCATGCTGGGTGCGCTGGCGGCGCTGGCCCTGGGCGCTTCGCAGGCGTGGCGGCGCTCGCAGCGGCTGCGCGACGCGGCGCAGGCGGCGCTGCTGCAGGTGCCGCTGTTTGGCGCCCTGGTGTCCAAGGCCGTCATGGCGCGCTGGACGCGCACGCTCTCCACCCTCTTTGCTGCCGGCGTGCCGCTGGTGGAGGCGCTGCCCTCGGCCGGCGCCGCCGCGGGCAACGCGGTGGTGCAACACGCCACGGCGCAGGTGCGCAAGGACGTGGCCGCGGGCATGGCGCTCAGCAGCGCGCTGCAGGCGGCGGGCTGCTTTCCGGCGCTGGTGCTGCAGCTCACGGCCATAGGCGAGGAGTCCGGCGCGCTGGACGCCATGCTGGCCAAGGCGGCCGAGCTCTACGAGAACGACGTGGACGAGTCCGCGCGCGGCCTGGCCAGCCTGATGGAGCCCGCCGTCATCGTCGTGTTGGGCGCGCTCATCGGCGGCATCGTCGTGGCGATGTACCTTCCCGTCTTCAAACTCGGAGCCATCGTCTGATCGACCTGACCTTTCTGCAGCCGCTGCTGCACCCGTTGCCACTGGCCCTGCTGGGCCTGTGCATAGGTAGCTTTCTCAACGTCGTCGCCCACCGGCTGCCGCTCATGCTGGAGCGCAACTGGTGGCAGGACGTGGCCGAGCAGCTCACCGATGCCGACTCGCACGCGCGCACCCTGGGCCACGCGCCCGCACCGCAACTGGCCGACAGCGCCGGCACGCTGCGCCAGGCGCTGGACGCGCTGCCCGCGCTCACGCTGTCGCGCCCCGCGTCGCGCTGCCCGCATTGCGGCACGCCCATCGCCTGGCACGACAACCTGCCGCTGCTAGGCTGGCTCAAGCGGCGCGGGCGCTGCGCCGCCTGCGCCGCGCCCATTTCCCTCCGCTACCCGCTGGTCGAGGCCGGCACGGCGCTGGTGTTCGCCGCCATAGGCGCGCGCTTCGCGGGTGAGCCGCAGGCGCTGCTGTGGTGCGCCGTGGCCGCGACGCTGCTGGCCGCGGCGCTGATCGACTGGGACACCACGCTGTTGCCCGACGGCCTGACGCTGCCGCTGCTGTGGGCTGGCTTGGTGGCCGCGGCGCTGGGCTGGACGCTGCCGCTGGCCCAATCGCTGTGGGGCGCGGTGGCCGGCTACGGGTCGCTGTGGTCGGTGTACTGGCTGTTCAAGCTGGCCACCGGCAAGGAAGGCATGGGCTACGGCGACTTCAAGTTGCTGGCGGCGCTGGGCGCCTGGTTCGGCGCGTGGATGATCCTGCCCATGCTGCTCATGGCCTCGGTGCTGGGTGCGGCGGTGGGCATCGCCATGAAGCTGCGCCACTCGCTGCGCGAAGGCCAGTACGTGCCCTTCGGCCCCTTCCTGGCCGGCGCTGGGCTGGCGGCCATGCTGGCCGGCAGGGGAGCCCTCCTGGGCTGGATGGGATGGAACTTCTGACGGTTTGAACGTGATGGTTTCAAAGACAACGACCACGGCGGCCGCGACGGCCGCTTTCGCCACGCCGCTGCGCGTGGGCCTGACCGGCGGCATCGGCAGCGGCAAGAGCACGGTGGCGACGATGCTGGCCTCGCTGGGCGCGGTGGTGATAGACACCGACGCCATCTCGCGCGAGCTCACCGCCACGGGCGGCGCGGCGCTGCCGGCCATCGCGGCGCTGTTCGGCGCACAGGCCATTGGCGCCGACGGCGCGCTGGACCGCGCCTGGATGCGCCAGCGCGTGTTCGCAGACACGGCAACGCGCCAGCAGCTCGAAGGCATCCTGCACCCCCTGATCCAGGCCGAAACCCAGCGCCGCAGCGACGCCGCCGGCGCAGCGCCGCGGGTGTTCGACGTGCCGCTGCTGGCCGAGTCGCTGCACTGGCGCGCGCGCGTGCAGCGCGTGCTGGTGGTGGACTGCAGCGAGGCAACGCAGGTGCAGCGCGTGATGCAGCGCTCGCAGTGGAGCGAGGAGACGGTGCGCCGCGTCATCGCCCAGCAGGCGCCGCGCGCGCGCCGGCGCGCCATCGCCGACGCCGTCCTCTTCAACGAGGGGCTGACGCTGCAAGGGCTGACCGAGCAGGTCCAGACCCTGTGGCGCGGATGGTGCCCGGCCGCGTGAAAGAATCCGCGCCCCGCTGACGCCCGACGGCCGGCGCCGCCCGGCCCTCGCGTTCCAACCTCCACGCCTTGCGCGCCGCCGCCGGCGCCTCCACCTGGCTTGCCATGACCGGTCCCCGCCTCGTCCCCTGCCCCCATTGCGGCCAGCCCGCGCCCTTCGAGCCCGCCAACCGCTGGCGGCCGTTCTGCAGCCAGCGCTGCCGCGAAATCGACCTCGGCGCCTGGGCGCGCGAGGACTACCGCGTTCCTGACCAGGGCCGCGACGGCGCCGAGCCCGGCCTGCCGGACGACCCTCAGGATTTCCCGCACTGAAGCGTCGCACCCCCTTGAAGCCGGGAAAGCCGTCCCTATAATCTGTTTCGCTAGCACTCGCCGCCGGTGAGTGCTAACAGCCGGTCGAGGTGACCGGCTGCGAATTTGTAAGGCGCGCCCGGTGGCGCGTTTGTCATCCCTCCCGAAAAGCGAACCAAGGAGAAGCAATGAAACTTCGTCCGTTGCATGACCGTGTGATCGTCAAGCGTCTTGAAAACGAAACCCGCACGGCCTCGGGCATCGTGATTCCCGACAACGCCGCGGAAAAGCCCGACCAGGGCGAGGTGCTGGCTGTCGGCCCGGGCAAGCGCAACGACAAGGGCGAGTTCGTGGCCCTGAACCTGCAAGTGGGCGACCGCGTGCTGTTCGGCAAGTACAGCGGCCAGACCGTCAAGGTTGATGGCGAAGAGCTGCTGGTGATGCGCGAAGAAGACCTCTTCGCCGTCATCGAGAAGTAATCGCTCCTTCCCCACCCGCATCTACTGAATCCGGAGAATTCCAATGGCAGCTAAAGACGTCGTGTTCGGCGGTGAAGCCCGCGCCCGCATGGTTGAAGGCGTGAACGTTCTGGCCAACGCCGTGAAGGTCACCCTGGGTCCGAAGGGCCGCAACGTGGTGCTCGAGCGCTCCTTCGGCGCCCCCACCGTGACCAAGGACGGTGTGTCCGTGGCCAAGGAAATCGAGCTCAAGGACAAGCTCCAGAACATGGGCGCGCAAATGGTCAAGGAAGTTGCTTCCAAGACCAGCGACAACGCCGGTGACGGCACCACCACCGCCACCGTGCTGGCCCAAGCCATCGTTCGCGAAGGCATGAAGTACGTGGCCGCGGGCATGAACCCGATGGACCTCAAGCGCGGCATCGACCGTGCCGTGGCCGCCCTGGTCGAGCAGCTGCGCGCCGCTTCCAAGGCCACCACGACCTCCAAGGAAATCGCCCAGGTCGGCGCCATCTCCGCCAACTCCGACGAATCCATCGGCCAGATCATCGCTTCGGCCATGGACAAGGTCGGCAAGGAAGGCGTGATCACCGTCGAAGACGGCAAGAGCCTGGACAACGAGCTGGATGTCGTGGAAGGCATGCAGTTCGACCGCGGCTACCTGTCGCCCTACTTCATCAACAACCCCGAGAAGCAGTCGGCCATCCTGGACAACCCGTTTGTCCTGCTGTTCGACAAGAAGATCAGCAACATCCGCGACCTGCTGCCCACGCTGGAGCAAGTGGCCAAGGCCGGCCGTCCGCTGCTGATCATTGCCGAGGAAGTTGAAGGCGAGGCCCTGGCCACGCTGGTGGTCAACACCATCCGCGGCATCCTGAAGGTCGTGGCCGTCAAGGCGCCGGGCTTCGGCGACCGCCGCAAGGCCATGCTGGAAGACATCGCCATCCTGACGGGCGGCAAGGTCATCGCCGAGGAAGTGGGCCTGTCGCTGGACAAGGTCACGCTGGCTGACCTGGGTCAGGCCAAGCGCGTCGAAGTGGGCAAGGAAAACACCACCATCATCGACGGCGCCGGCGCTGCCGCGGACATCGAAGCCCGCGTCAAGCAGATCCGCATCCAGATCGAAGAAGCCACCAGCGACTACGACCGCGAGAAGCTGCAAGAGCGCGTGGCCAAGCTGGCCGGCGGCGTGGCCGTCATCAAGGTCGGTGCCGCCACCGAAGTCGAGATGAAGGAGAAGAAGGCCCGCGTGGAAGACGCGCTGCACGCCACCCGTGCCGCCGTTGAAGAAGGCATCGTCGCCGGCGGCGGCGTGGCCCTGCTGCGCGCCCGCCAGGCTGCCGGCACCATCAAGGGCGACAACGCCGACCAGGACGCCGGCATCAAGCTGGTCCTGAAGGCCATCGAAGCCCCGCTGCGCGAGATCGTCGGCAACGCCGGTGGCGAGCCCAGCGTGGTCGTCAACGCCGTGCTGGCCGGCAACGGCAACTACGGCTTCAACGCCGCCAACGACACGTACGGCGACATGATCGAGATGGGCATCCTGGATCCCACCAAGGTCACCCGCACCGCGCTGCAGAACGCCGCCTCCGTGGCCTCGCTGATGCTGACCACCGAAGCCATGGTCGCCGAAGCCCCGAAGGACGACGCTCCCGCCATGCCCGGCGGTGGCATGGGTGGCATGGGCGGCATGGGCGGCATGGACATGTAATGTCCGGCGCCCTGTAGCCTTACAGAGCACCCAAACGAAAAGCCCGCGGCTTGCGCCGCGGGCTTTTTTCGTTGGGGCAGGACCGGAAGAACTCAGCCCTGGGCCGGCGGCGCGACGCCCTCGCTCTCGCTCTCGGTCTTGGCGCCTTCCAGTGCTTCATCCTCCTGCGGCGGCACGTCCACCGGGTCCGGCGCCTCCACGCGCACGTGCTCGCTGATCCAGCCGCGCAGCGTCAGCGCCGCGTCGTCCACGCCGGACTTCTTCAGCGCCGAGAACAGCAGCACGCCGATGTCGGCCTCGTCGCTGGCAATCTCGCCCAGCACTTCGGAGACGCTGCGCAGCGAGGCATCGGCCTCCTTGCGCGAGAGCTTGTCGGCCTTGGTCAGCAGCACCAGCAGCTTCACCTCGCCCGTCTGCACGCGCGGGGCGATGAAGCCCAGGAGCTGCTTGTCCAGGTCCGTGAACCCCAGGCGCGAATCCACCATCAGCACCACGCCCGCGAGGTTGCGGCGCACTTCCAGGTAGTTGGCCATCACCTGCTGCCAGCGCAGCTTGGCCGAGCGCTCCACGGCGGCGTAGCCGTAGCCGGGCAAGTCGGCGAAGAGCGCGTCCGGCGCGTCCTTGGGCCCAAGGTGGAACAGGTTGATGTGCTGGGTGCGCCCGGGCGTCTTGGACGCGAAGGCCAGGCGCTTTTGCTGGGCCAGGGTGTTGATGGCGGTGGATTTGCCGGCGTTGCTTCGGCCGACGAAGGCGACTTCCGGCAATTCGGTGACGGGAAGCTGGTCGAGCTTGCTGGCGGTGGTCAGGAATCGCGCCGTGTGGGTCCAAGCCAGTGAAGACTTGGCGTCAGGGGCACCTGATGTAAGGGACGTGTGCATGAGGCATTGTAAAATTTCAAGGTTTGCCCCCATTGACCCTTTCGGCAGCCCAAGAAATGAAGTCGATCTTTGCCCGCACCATCAAGACGGCGCTTGTTGCGCCGGCCCTTGCGTTCGCTCTGGCGACGCCCGTTTTGGCTGCCGAAGCGGCAGCGCCGGCCAAGCCGGACCTGGCCAAGGGCCAGGCCACGGCCATGGTCTGCGCCGCCTGCCACGCTGCCGACGGCACGCGGGGCATTCCCACCAACCCCATCCTGCAAGGCCAGCACGCCGAGTACCTGGTCAAGCAACTGACCGAGTTCAAGGCCGGCAAGCGCCAGAACCCCATCATGCAGGGCATGGCCGCCTCGCTGAGCGAGGAAGACATGCGCAACGTCGCCGCCTTCTACGCCAGCAAGCAGGCCGAAGCCGGCGCCGCTGCCGACAAGGACCTGGTGCTGTTGGGCGAGAAGATCTACCGCGGCGGCCTGGCCGACCGCAACATCCCGGCCTGCGCCGGCTGCCACAGCCCCTCCGGCGTCGGCATCCCCGCGCAATACCCGCGCCTGGCCGGCCAGCACACTGACTACACCATGAGCCAGCTCAACGCCTTCCGCGCCGGCACCCGCGGCAACAGCGTGCAGATGACGGGCGTGGCCGCCAAGATGAGCGACCGCGAAATCAAGGCCGTGGCCGACTACGTCGCCGGCCTGCACTGAGCTTTCGCCAAGGCGAAAGCCTTCCCGTAGTACCCCAAGGCCGGTCCCGTACCGGCCTTTTTTATGGCGCGGCGCCAACCCTTCACGCTTGACCGTTATCAAGCGGGGTACATGCGCTGGCCCGGACAATCCTGCGATGACCGTCTCCGCCCCCGCCGCGCGCGCGCCTCAGCAGCGGCTGCGCGACACCCTAGAGCTGGTGTCGTCGATGCGCTTTGCCATCGCGCTGCTCACCGTGATCTGCATCGCCTCGGTGATAGGCACCGTGGTCAAGCAGCACGAACCGCTCAACAACTACGTCAACCAGTTCGGCCCCTTCTGGGCCGAGGTCTTCGGCGCCGTGGGCCTCTACAGCGTCTACAGCGCCTGGTGGTTCCTGCTCATCCTGGGCTTCCTGGTGCTCTCCACCAGCCTGTGCATCGCCCGCAACACGCCGCGCTTCCTGGCCGACATGCGCTCCTACAAGGAGAACATCCGCGAGTCGGCCCTGAAAGCCTTCCACCACAAGGCCCAGGGCGTGCTGCCGGACGAGGCGCCGCAGGCCAGCCTGCAGCGCGTCTCCCAGCTCCTCACCGGCAACGGCTGGAAGGCCAAGGTGCAGCAGCGCGAGGGCGGCACGCTCATTGCCGCGCGCAAGGGCGCGGCCAACAAGCTGGGCTACATCGCGGCGCACTCGGCCATCGTCCTGATCTGCCTGGGGGGCCTGTTCGACGGCGACCTCATCGTGCGCGCGCAGATGCTGCTGCTGGGCAAGACGCCCTTCAACGGCGGCGGGCTGATCCGCGACGTGGCGCCTGAGCACCGCCTCTCGCCGGCCAACCCCACCTTCCGCGGCAACCTGCTGGTGCCTGAGGGCGTGAGCGCCGGCACGGCGGTGCTGAACATGTCCGACGGCGTGGTGCTGCAGGACCTGCCCTTCGACGTCGAGCTGAAAAAGTTCATCGTCGAGTACTACGACACGGGCATGCCCAAGCTGTTCGCCAGCGAGATCGTGATCCACGACCACGAGAGCGGCCAGGCCACGCCCGCCACCGTCAAGGTCAACGAGCCCGCCTTCCACCGCGGCATCGCCATCTACCAGAGCAGCTTCGACGACGGCGGCTCCAAGCTCAAGCTGCAGGCCGTGCCCATGAAGCCCGGCGCCAAGGCCTTCACCATCAACGGCACCGTGGGCGACAACTCGCCGCTGGACAAGGTGAACCTGCCCTACACGCTGGAGCTCACGGGGCTGCGCGTGATCAACGTCGAGAACATGGGCGCCGCCAGCACCGACTCCGGCGCCGACGTGCGCAAGGTGGACCTGGCCGACTCGCTGCAAAAGCACCTGGGCTCCGGCGCCAAGTCGCAGACCGAGAAGCAGCTGCACAACATCGGCCCCTCGTTCAGCTACAAGCTGCGCGACGCCAGCGGCCAGGCGCGCGAGTTCAACAACTACCAGTTGCCCGTGGAGCTGGACGGCCAGCGCGTGCTGCTGGCGGGCATGCGCGACAACCCCAACGAGGCCTTCCGCTACCTGCGCATTCCCGTGGACGAGCAGGACCGCATGGACACCTGGCGCCGCATGCGCGAGGCGCTGCTGGACCCGGCCGCCCGCGAGCAGGCCGCGCGCCGCTACGCCAAGGCCGCCTCGCCCGCCGACAAGCCGGAGGTGATGCAGCAGCTCCAGGTCACGGCGCAGCGCGTGCTGGGCCTGTTTGCCGGCGCCGACAAGCCGCCGGCCCTCGCCCCCGCGGCCGGCGCGGCCAGCGGCGCCGCAGGTGCCGCGGCGGCCGAGGCCGACCCCCCGCCCGGCGGCCTGGCCGCCATGGCGCGCTTCATGGAAACCACCGTGCCGGAAGGCGACCGCGCCCGCGTCTCCGAAGTGCTGCTGCGCATCCTCAACGGCAGCCTGTTCGAGCTGGCCAACATCGCCCGCGAGCAGGCTGGGCAGCCGGCCATGACCAACAGCGAGAAGACGCAGGCCTTCATGACGCAGGCCGTGGTGTCGCTGTCCGACAGCTTCTACTACCCCGTGCCCGTGCTGCTGCAGCTCGACGACTTCCAGCAAATCCAGGCCAGCGTGTTTCAGATTGCGCGTGCGCCGGGCAAGAAACTGGTGTATTTAGGCGCCGTGCTGCTGATCCTGGGCGTGTTCGCCATGCTCTACGTGCGCGAACGCCGCCTGTGGGTCTGGGTACAGGCACAAGACCAGGGCTCCCGCATCACCACCGCCTTGTCCACCACGCGCCGGACCATGGACGCCGACGCTGAATTTGAGCTGCTCAAGAAGGCCATCCTGAAGGACGCTGCCGCATGAACACCGCAACCACCACCCTCTTGCTGGGCCGCAGCCACCCGCTGTCCGGCCGCAGCCCCTACGACTGGCTGTTCGCCCTGCTGGCCGTGGCCGGCGCCGTGTTCGCCTTCTCCCGCTACGGCGAGGCGATGGACGTGTACGAAAAGGGCATCCTCGTCGGCAGCGTCCCGGCCGTGATCTGGCTGGGCTGGTTCTGGGGCCCGCTGCGCACGCTCATGTTGGGCGTGACCGGCGTCACCCTGCTGGCCATCTCGCTGTACTCGCGCACGCCGGATGCCTTCGGCGCCGACCTCGCGGCCGGGGAGAAGGTCTTCCTTTTGAAATATTTCCTCTCCAGCCAGAGCGCGATCCTGTGGATGTGCGTGCTGTGCTTCATGAGCACGGTCTTCTACTGGTTCGGCTTCGCCGCGCGCGGCACGGACAACGTGGCGCAGCGCCTGGGCTCGCGCTTCGCCTGGGGCGCCGTGTTCATGGCGCTCACCGGCACCATGGTGCGCTGGTGGGAAAGCCACCAGATCGGCGCCGGCATCGGCCACATCCCGGTGAGCAACCTCTACGAGGTGTTCGTCCTGTTCTGCTGGCTGACCGCCCTCTTCTACCTGTACTTCGAGCAGCACTACCGCACGCGCGCCTTGGGCGCCTTCGTGATGCTGGTGGTCAGCGCCGCGGTGGGCTTCCTGCTCTGGTACACGGTCGCGCGCGAGGCGCAGCAGATCCAGCCGCTGGTGCCCGCCCTGCAGAGCTGGTGGATGAAGCTGCACGTGCCGGCCAACTTCATCGGCTACGGCACCTTCGCGCTGTCAGCCATGGTGGCGTTCGCCTACCTGATCAAGCAGCACGCGGGCGAGACGGCCTGGTGGAAACTCGCGCCGCTGGCGCTGCTGGGCATCGTGCTGTGCTTCGAGCCGCTGGTGTTCCGCCCGGGCGCGCAGACGGCGGGTGCGAGCTACTGGATCGTCTACTTCGGCATCAGCGCGCTCATCGTGGGCGGCATCCTGTTCGCGCGACGCGCCATCGCCGAGAAACTGCCGGCGCTGGAGCTGCTGGACGACCTCATGTACAAGGCCATCGCCGTCGGCTTCGCCTTCTTCACCATCGCCACCATCCTGGGCGCCTTCTGGGCCGCCGAGGCCTGGGGCGGCTACTGGAGCTGGGACCCCAAGGAGACCTGGGCGCTGATCGTGTGGCTGAACTACGCCGCCTGGCTGCACATGCGGCTCATGAAGGGCCTGCGCGGCTCCATGTCCGCCTGGTGGGCGCTGGCCGGCCTGGTGGTCACCAGCTTCGCCTTCCTGGGCGTGAACATGTTCCTCTCCGGCCTGCACTCCTACGGCGAGCTGTGAGCCCGGCTTGAACGGATAAAACCCTTGAACGAGACGGCGCCCAATGCGGGCGCCGTTTTCATTTGCGGCCCGCGGGCGACGGGGTTTTTCCAGGCCACTGGCGCTTCACCGCCCCATGAAAGCTGGCAGCGCTGACAGCTTTCTCACGAAAACTTCACATCGACAGGCCTCCAGGAACTTCGCCGGTTCGTACACGGTCTGGACCACAAGCAACCAGGAGACTTCATATGCATCCGATCAGGGACCGCGGCTTCAACCACGCCACCCCGTCCGAGATCACGCCGCAGGCCGTTTATGAGCAGCGCCGGCAGTTCCTCAAGACCATCGCCACCGGGGCGGCCGGCAGCGTGCTGGCCACGTGGGCGGCGCGCGACGCCCGCGCCGCCTTCACCGGCCACGGCCAATATCCCAAGCTGGCCTCCGTGCCCAGCACCCTGCCCAGCGCCAACGCCATGGACAAGGTGACGGACTACCAGGACGCCACCACCTACAACAACTTCTACGAGTTCGGCACCGACAAGTCCGACCCCTTCGCCACGGCCGGCCGCATGAAGACGCGGCCCTGGACGGTGACGGTGGAGGGCAACGTCGCCAAGCCGCAGACCTTCGACATCGAGCAGCTCATGAAGCTGGCGCCGCTGGAGGAGCGCCTCTACCGCCTGCGCTGCGTGGAGGGCTGGTCCATGGTGATTCCGTGGATAGGCTTTTCGCTGTCGGAAGTCATCAAGCGCGTGCAGCCCACGGGCAACGCCAAGTACGTGGAGTTCGTGACCCTGGCCGACCCCAAGCAGATGCCCTTCGTGGGCTCCCGCGTGCTGGACTGGCCCTACGTGGAAGGTTTGCGCATGGACGAGGCCCTGCACCCGCTGACCATGCTGGTGTTCGGCATGTACGGCGAGGTGCTCCCCAACCAGAACGGCGCGCCGCTGCGCCTGGCCGTGCCCTGGAAGTACGGTTTCAAGAGCGGCAAGTCCCTCGTGAAGATCCGCTTCGTGGAGCAGCAGCCGCGCACGGCGTGGCAGAAGTCGGCGGCCGAGGAATACGGCTTCTACTCCAACGTGAACCCCAACGTGGACCACCCGCGCTGGAGCCAGGCCACGGAGCGGCGCATTGGCGAGGGCGGCCTCTTCGCCAAGAAACGGCCCACGCTGATGTTCAACGGCTACGAGCCGCAGGTCGGCCAGCTCTACGCGGGCATGGACCTGAAGAAGAACTACTGACAAGGCGGCCGACGTGGCGAACCCCGCAATCGCCGCCGGCGCGGCGAGGAAAAAGCCTTTGCTGCTGCACCCGGCGTCCAAGCCGCTGCTGTTCGCTCTCCTGCTGCTGCCGCTGGCCTACCTGGTGTGGGCTGCGGCCACCGACAGCTTGGGCGCCAACCCGGCCGAGGCGCTGATACGCCGCAGCGGCGACTGGACGCTGCGGCTGCTGTGCGCGACCTTGGCGATCACGCCGCTGCGGGTGCTGCTGAAACAGCCGGCGCTGGTGCGCTTTCGGCGCATGCTGGGCGTGGCGACCTTCGGTTATGCCGTCGTGCACTTCGTCTGCTACGCGGTGCTGGACCAGGGCTTGGACCTGCAAGTGATCCTGAAGGACATCGCCAAGCGGCCCTTCATCCTGGTCGGCACGGCTGCGCTGGTGCTGATGACGCCGCTGGCGCTGACCTCCTTCAACCGCGCCATCAAGGCGCTGGGCGGCAAGCGCTGGCAGCGGCTGCACCAGAGCATCTACGCCATTGCACTACTGGCGCTGCTGCACTTCTTCTGGATGAAGGCGGGGAAGAACGATTTCACTCAGTGGTCGATCTACGCGGCGGTGATTGCGGCGCTGCTGGGGTGGCGGGTGTGGGAGGCGAAGAAGCGCAGCAGCGCTGCGCTGTTGAAGCAGCCCGTGAGCTGAAGCGGCTCACACCCAATTTCGTCATTCCCGCGAAGGCGGAAATGACGAAGTAGAGGACGAAACGCTTGAGCTTTCGGCATGTGTCGAGTCAGTCAGCCGGTCGCTGCAAGCTTCGCCCTGGGCCGCCCTCGTCACCTGCTCAACACCGGCGCCAGCGCCTTGCCCGTATGGCTGCCCGCCTTGACCAACGCTTCCGGCGGGCCGGCCACGACGAGCTTGCCGCCGCCGCTGCCGCCTTCGGGGCCCAGGTCCAGCACCCAGTCGGCTTCGGCGATCAGGTCCAGGTCGTGCTCGATCACCACCACGCTGTGGCCGCCGGCCACCAGCCGGTGCAGCACGTGGATCAGCCGCTCCACGTCCGACATGTGCAGGCCCACCGTCGGCTCGTCCAGCACGTACAGCGTGTGCGGCGCCTTCTGGCCACGGCGGCCCACTTCGTCACGCACCTTGGACAGCTCCGTCACCAGCTTGATGCGCTGCGCCTCGCCGCCTGAGAGCGTCGGCGAGGGCTGGCCCAGCGTCAGGTAGCCCAGGCCCACGTCCTTGAGCAACTGCAGCGGGTGCGCGATGCCGGGCATGGAGGCGAAGAACTCCACCGCCTCGTCCACCTCCATGTTCAGCACGTCGCCAATGCTCTTGCCGCGCCAGGTGACGGCCAGCGTCTCCGGGTTGAAGCGCTGGCCGTGGCACACGTCGCAGGGCAACTTCACGTCCGGCAGGAAGCTCATCTCTATGGTGCGCAGGCCCTGCCCCTCGCAGGCCGGGCAGCGGCCTTCGCCGGTGTTGAAGCTGAAGCGCCCCGGCCCATAGCCGCGCGCCTTGGCCTCCAGCGTCTGCGAGAAGAGTTTGCGGATGGCGTCCCAGAAGCCGATGTAGGTCGCCGGGCAGGAGCGCGGCGTCTTGCCGATGGGCGTCTGGTCCACCTCCAGCACGCGGTCCACGTGCAGCCAGCCTTCCACGGCGCCGCAACCGGTGAGCGAGACGCCCTTGCCGCGCGCCGCCACCAGCGCCTGCACGTTGGAGAGCAACACGTCGCGCGCCAGCGTGCTCTTGCCGGAACCCGAAACGCCCGTCACCGCCACCAGGCGGCGCAGCGGCACGCCCACGTCCACGCTCTGCAGGTTGTGCAGATTCGCCTTGCGCACGCGCAGCCACTGCACGCCGTCGTCCACCGGGCGGCGCGCCTCGATCGGGTGCTTCAAGGGCGAGGCCAGGAAGCGGCCGGTGATGGACGCCGGCTGCGCGGCCAGCTCCTCGGCCGTGCCCTGGGCCACCACCTGGCCGCCGCGGCGGCCGGCGCCGGGGCCGATGTCGATGATGTGGTCGGCGCGGCGGATGGTGTCCTCGTCGTGCTCCACCACCACCAGCGTGTTGCCGCGGCTGCCCAGCTCCTGCAGGGCGTCCAGCAGGATGCCGTTGTCGCGCGGGTGCAGGCCGATGGTGGGCTCGTCCAGCACGTAGCACACGCCCTGCAGGTTGCTGCCCAACTGCGCCGCCAGGCGTATGCGCTGCGCCTCGCCGCCGGAGAGCGTGGGGGCGGCGCGGTCCAGCGTCAGGTAGCCCAGGCCCACGGCTTCCAGGAATTTCAGCCGGCTGGCGATTTCCGTCACCACGTCGCGGGCGATGCCGGCGTCACGCCCAACGAGCTTCAAACCGTCCATCCACTCGCGCGCCTGCTGCACGGACCAGGCCGCCACCTCGCTGATGGGGCGCTGGTCGAACTGCACGGCCAGCGACACGGGGTTGAGCCGCGCCCCGTGGCAGGCCGGGCAGGCGCGGTCGGTGACGCCTTCGGCCTCGGCCTCCTCGGCCGGGAAAGCCTGCTCGCGGCCGCGGTTGTCCTCGTCGCGCACCGAGTCGTCATAGACCTTGCGCTGCTCGCGCGTGAGCGCCAGGCCCGTGCCCACGCACTCGCCGCACCAGCCGTGCTTGCTGTTGTAGGAAAACATGCGCGGGTCCAGCTCGGGGTAGCTCGTCCCGCAGGTCGGACAGGCGCGCTTGGTCGAAAAGACTTTCACGTGGCACAGCCCGCTGGTCGGCTTGCCGCAGGCCATGGCGTCGCGCAGCTTGTCCAGCGGATGCAGCAGGTGCATCACGCCCTTGCCGTGCTCCAGGGCGGACTGCAGCAGCTCGCGCAGGCGGTTCTCGTTCTCCGGCGTCACCAGCAGGTCGCCCACCGGCAGCTCGACCGTGTGCTCCTTGAACCGGTCCAGGCGCGGGAAGGGCTGCACCGGGACGAACTCGCCGTCCACGCGCAGGTGCGTGTAGCCGCGGGCCAGGGCCCACTTGGCCAGGTCCGTGTACAGGCCCTTGCGGTTGACGACCAGCGGCGCCAGCAGGCCCACGTGCTGGCCGCGGTGCTCGCGCAGCAACTGCGCGGCGATGCTCTCGGCGCTTTGCGGCATCACCGGCGTGCCGTCGTGGATGCAGCGCTGCAGGCCCAGCTTCACCCACAGCAGGCGCAGGAAGTGCCAGACCTCGGTGGTGGTCGCCACCGTGCTCTTGCGCCCGCCGCGCGACAGGCGCTGCTCGATGGCCACCGTGGGCGGGATGCCATACACCGCATCCACCTCCGGCCGCCCCGCGGGCTGGACGATGGAGCGCGCATAGGCGTTGAGCGACTCCAGGTAGCGCCGCTGCCCCTCGTTGAACAGGATGTCGAAGGCCAGCGTGCTCTTGCCAGAGCCGGAGACGCCGGTGATGACGCTGAAGCGGCCGTGCGGAATCTCCACGTCCACGCCCTTGAGGTTGTGCTCGTGGGCGTTGACGATGCGGATGGACTCGGCCGGCGGCGTGGCGCGCCGCGACGCGACCAGCGACTGCAGCGGCCGCCCCTCCTCCACCGCGCCGTCCAGCCCAAGCGCGCGCTCGTAGGCGCACAGCGCCCGGCCGGTGTGCGAGATGGGGTGGGCCTTGATGTCCTCCGGCGTGCAGGCCGCCACCAGCTCGCCGCCGCCCTCGCCGCCCTCGGGGCCCAGGTCGATGAGCCAGTCCGCGGCGCGGATCACGTCCAGGTTGTGCTCGATGACGATGAGCGAATGCCCCGCCTCCAGCAACTTGCGCAGCGCGCGCATGAGGCGGGCGATGTCCTCGAAGTGCAGCCCCGTGGTGGGCTCGTCGAACAGGAACAGCGTGCCCTTGCGCGCCAGCGGCTGGCGGCTCTTGGAGGCGGACTGCGCCGCCTCGGCCAGGAAGCCCGCCAGTTTCAGCCGCTGCGCCTCGCCGCCGGAGAGCGTGGGCACGGGCTGGCCCAGGCGCAGGTAGTCCAGGCCCACGTCCACGATGGGCTGCAGCGCGCGCGCCACCTCGCGGTCGCCGCGAAAGCGCTGCAGCGCCTCGCTGACGGTCAGCTCCAGCACGTCGGCCACGCTCAGCTCGCCGCCCGTCACTTCGGCGGGCAGGCGGCGCTCGATCTTCACGTCCAGGATTTCGGCGCGGTAGCGGCGGCCTTCGCAGTCCGGGCAGCGCAGGTACACGTCCGACAGGAACTGCATCTCCACGTGCTCGAAGCCGGAGCCGCCGCAGGTTGGGCAGCGGCCGTCGCCGGCGTTGAAGCTGAACATGCCCGCGCCATAGCCGCGCTCGCGCGCCAGCGGCGCCTCGGCAAAGAGCTTTCGGATCTCGTCGAAGGCGCCGACGTAGCTGGCGGGGTTGGAGCGCGCGGTCTTGCCTATGGGGCTTTGATCGACGAACACCGCGTCGGAGAGCATGTCCGCGCCGAGCAGCTGGTCGTGCTCGCCGGGCGCTTCGGTGGCCTTGCCGAAGTGGCGGGCCAGGGCGGGGTACAGCACGTCCTGCATCAGCGTGCTCTTGCCGGAGCCGGAGACGCCGGTGACGACCACCAGGCGCTGCAGCGGGAAATCGACCGTGACGTTCTTGAGGTTGTGCTCGCGCGCGCCTTCGAGGATGAGGCGCGGCGTGCTGTCGCTGACGAAGCGCTTGATGCTGCCGCCGACGTGCTTGCGCGCCCCCAGGTAGGCGCCGGTGAGCGTATCGGCCTGGCGGGCGGCGTCCGGCGTGCCGTCGAAGACGATGCTGCCGCCGCGCTCGCCGGGGCCGGGGCCCATGTCGATGAGGCGGTCGGCGGCCAGCATCACCGCCGGGTCGTGCTCCACCACCACCAGCGTGTTGCCCGCGTCGCGCAGGCGCTGCATGGCCTGCACGATGCGGTCCATGTCGCGCGGGTGCAGGCCGATGCTGGGCTCGTCCAGGACGAACAGCGTGTTCACCAGGGAGGTGCCCAGCGCCGTGGTCAGGTTGATGCGCTGCACCTCGCCGCCGGAAAGAGACCGGCTTTGCCGGTCCAGCGTCAAATAGCCCAGGCCCACGTCGCAGAGGTAGCGCAGCCGGGTGCGCACCTCGTCGAGCAGCAGCTCCATGGCGGCCTGTTCGGCCTGCGGCTTGTCCTGCACGCCGGCCTCGATGCCGTCGAAGAAGCCGCGCAGGCGCTGCAGCGAGAGCTGCATGAGGTCGTGCAGGTGCAGGCCCGGCAGCGCTTGGAGCTGCTCGCGGGTCCAGTCCACGCCCTTGGGCATGAAGCGCTTTTCAGGCGGCAGCACCGCGTCGGCCTGTGCCTTGGTGCCTATGCGCCACAGCAGCGCCTCGGTCTTGAGCCGCGCGCCGCGGCAGCTTGGGCACTCGGTGTAGCTGCGGTACTTGGACAGCAGCACCCGGATGTGCATCTTGTAGGCTTTGCTCTCCAGGTAGTCGAAGAAGCGGCGCACGCCGTACCACTGCTTGTTCCACTGGCCGTTCCAGTTGGGCGAGCCGCCCAGCACCCAGTCCTTTTGCGACGGGGAGAGCTGCGACCAGGCCGTGTCGCGCGGGATGCCGGCCTCGCCGGCGTACTTGATCAGGTCGTCCTGGCACTCCTTCCACGCGGGCGTCTGCATGGGCTTGATGGCGCCGCCGCGCAGCGTCTTGCGCTCGTCGGGGATGACCAGGCCCATGTCCACGCCGATCACGCGGCCGAAGCCCTTGCAGGTTTCGCAGGCGCCGAAAGGCGAGTTGAAGGAGAACAGCGAAGGCTGCGGCTGGGCGTAGCGGATGTCGCTCTCGGGGCAGTGCAGCCCGGTGGAGAACTTCCACAGCTCCTCGCCCCCGTCCTGGAGCACGTAGACGGTGAGCCGGCCGGTGCCGCGCTTGAGCGCCAGCTCGATGGCCTCCATGGCGCGCACCTGCTCCACGTTGCCGATGCGGAAGCGGTCGGCCACCACGTCCAGCAATTTCCGCTCGCCCACGGTGCGCTCGGCCTGCACTTTCGTGAAACCGCCGGCGGCCAGCCACTGCTCGACCTCCTCGGCACTGGTGTTGGCGGGCAGCTCCACGGGGAAGGTCAGGGCCAGGCGCGGGTCGCCGGACGTGGCGGCGCGGCGTTGCATCTCGGCGTAGATGGACTCCGGCGTGTCGTGGCGCACGGGCAGCGCGGTCTGCCGGTCGAACAGGTCGGCGGCGCGGGCGAACAGCAGCTTCAGGTGGTCGTTGAGCTCCGTCATCGTCCCGACCGTGGAGCGGCTGGTGCGCACGGGGTTGGTCTGGTCGATGGCGATGGCCGGGGGCACGCCCTCGACGCGGTCCACGGCCGGGCGGTCCATGCGGTCCAGGAACTGGCGCGCGTAGGCGCTGAAGGTCTCCACGTAGCGGCGCTGGCCTTCGGCGTAGAGGGTGTCGAACACCAGGCTGGACTTGCCCGACCCGCTTGGGCCGGTGACCACCGTCATCTCGCCGGTGCGGATGTCCAGGTCCAGGTTCTTCAGATTGTGCTGGCGCGCGCCGCGGATGCGGATGACTCCGGAACTCATGGATGGGTCTTTTCAGAAAAAGGCGGAAGATTCTAGGACTGTATAAAAAAACACCCCTGGGCAGGGTTGCCACGCAGGGCCCCAGAATTGCCCAGGAGAGCAATCCCGCGGCCTGATGGACGGGGACCGAATACAAGGTTTAACGTTTCGGCTTTTTTGCCGAAATGGACCTAAATGCTTGATGCGACAAGAAAAAACCTGGGCAAGCTTCCGGGGCCGTCAACAAGGGGGCCGGTGCTAGCATGGGCGCCGACTGCGTGCTTACGCGGTACGTGCCGGCAGACCAGGAAAGACCCCCGGCCATTTCGGGCACCCGCATGGAGAACTGCATGAATTCGGTGCCACAAGCGCCCGCCACTGATGCCGTTGGAACCTTGGCCGCCGGTCCGGTGCTGCTGGTCGAGGACCATCCGGTCAATCAGATGATTGCGCTGGAGATGCTCAAGGCGCTTGGGCTGGAAGTGCTCACCGCGGACGACGGCGCGCAGGCGCTGGAGCGCTGCGAGGCCATGCCGCCGCGCCTGGTGCTCATGGACCTGCAGATGCCGGTGATGGACGGGCTGCAGGCCACGCGCCGGCTGCGCGAGATGCAGCAACAGGGGCGGCTGCCGGGCTTCCCCATCCTGGCGCTCACCGCGCACGCCCTGGCCAGCGACCGCGAGATGGCCCTGGCCGCCGGCATGGACGACTACCTCACCAAGCCCATCGTCTTCGAAACCCTGCGCCGCGCCCTGGCGCGCTGGCTGCCGGAGCTGTCGGCCGGTTGATACGCCTGCATACACTTGCGGCCGCCGGGCCGCAGCCCGGCACCCCCACCCTCATTCCATGAAGCCTTTGCCACGCAGCAGGGCCGCCGGAGACAAACCATGACCACTGGACGCACGCGGCTGGCCTGTGCCGCCGCAGCCTTTTCCTGGGCCTGCCTGCCCGCTTGGGCACAAACCGCCACCTCGGCTGCCGGCCCAAGTGCCGGCTGGCCCACCAAGCCGGTGACGGTGATCGTCCCCTTCCCCGCCGGCGGCGGCACGGATGCCTTCGCCCGCCCGCTGTTCGCGCAGCTCAGCAAGCAGTTGGGCAAGCAGTTCGTGATCGACAACAAGGGCGGTGCCGGCGGCACCGTGGGCGCGGCGCTGGCGGCGCGGCTGCCAGCCGACGGCCACAGCTTCTTCATGGGCGGCGTGCACCACGCCATCGCCCCAGCCATGTACCCCAAGCTGGACTACAGCCTGGAAGCCGATTTCATTCCCGTGGGCCTGGTTTCCAGCGTGCCGCAGGTCATCGTGGTCAACGCAAGCAGGCCGGCAGCCTCCGACCTGCCCGGGCTGTTGCAGCGGCTGCGGAGTAAACCGGGCCAGTTGAACTACGGCTCGGCCGGCAACGGCACCTCGCACCACCTGGCCGGCGAGCTGTTCAAGCTGCAGACCAAGACCTTCATCACCCATATCCCCTACCGCGGCGCGGGCCCGGCGCTGCAGGACCTGATGGCCGGGCAGGTGGACATGATGTTCGACGGCCTGGGCAGCTCGGCCGCGCACATCCGCAGCGGGCGGCTGAAGGCGCTGGCCGTGGCCGGCGAGCGCCGCGCGCCCGGCTTCCCCGACATCCCCACCGCGCGCGAGCTGGGCGTGCCGGACTATGTGGTGAGCACCTGGTACGGCCTGTGGGCGCCCAAGGGCACGCCGCGCGAGTCCGTGGAGCGCATGCAGGCCGAGCTGAAGAAGGCGCTGGAGTCGCCGGAGCTCAAGGCCGCCTGGACCAGCTTGGGCAGCGAGACGCCCAACGTCTGGGGCGAGGCCTTCGGAGCCTACGCGGCCAAGGAAACCCGGCGTTGGGCCGATGTCGTGAAAAGCTCCGGCGCGCGCATGGAGTGATGGTTCAAACCGCCCCCGCCGGGCCGCCGCGGCGCGGTGCTTGGCATGATCGCGGGTTCGCCAAGTTCGCCGTCCGAGACGGGCCGGCGCTCCACAGGCGCCCGTCCCTGCTGCCCCCAGACCTGTTTTTCCAGACCATGAGCAACCTCTACGCCGCGCTGCGCGCGGGCTTTCCCGCCGACCTGGACCGCTGCGCCATCGAAGCGCTGGACGCCCCCGGCGGCCCGCTGCACTACACCTGGCGCGACATCGAGCGCGGCAGCGCCATGATCGCCAACCTGCTGCAGGGCCTGGACCTCGCGGCCAGCAGCGACGGCGTGCCGCCGCGCGTGGCCGTGCAGGTGGACAAGAGCGTCGAGGCGCTGATGCTCTACCTCGGCGTGCTGCGCGCCGGCATGGTCTACCTGCCGCTGAACAACGCCTACCAGGCGGCCGAGGTCGAGTACTTCATCGGCAATGCCGAGCCGGCCGTGGTGGTGTGCGCGCCGCGCAACTTCGGCTGGGTCAGCCGCACGGCCTTCAACGCGGGCGCCCAACACGTGTTCACCTTGGGCGAGGAGCGCGACGGCACGCTGCTGCAGCGCGCGTCGGTGCAAAGCGACGAGCAGATGCCCGTGGAGCGCGGCGCCGACGACCTGGCGGCCATCCTCTACACCAGCGGCACCACCGGCCGCAGCAAGGGCGCCATGCTCAGCCACGGCAACCTGCTGAGCAACGCGCAGGTGCTCAAGGACTACTGGGACTGGCAGCCCGGCGACGTGCTCATCCACGCGCTGCCCATCTTCCACGTGCACGGCCTGTTCGTGGCCTCGCACGGCGCGCTGCTCAACGGCAGCACCATGCTGTGGCTCAACAAGTTCGACCCGCGCACGGTCGTGTCGCTGCTGCCGCGGGCGACCGTCTTCATGGGCGTGCCCACGCTGTACGTGCGCCTGCTGGCCGACGCGGGCCTCACGCGCGAGGCCTGCAGCCGCATGCGCCTGTTCATCTCCGGCTCCGCCCCGCTGCTCATAGACACGTTCACCCAGTGGCAGCAGCGCAGCGGCCACACCATCCTGGAGCGCTACGGCATGAGCGAGACGGCCATGCTGACCTCCAACCCCTGCAAGCCGCAGGACGGCGAGCGCCGCGGCGGCACCGTCGGCCAGCCCCTGCCCGGCGTGGGCGTGCGCGTGATGGACGACGCAGGCAACCCCTGCCCGGCCAACGAGATCGGCCATATCCAGGTGCGTGGCCCCAACGTGTTCGCCGGCTACTGGCGCATGCCGGAAAAGACAAAAGAGGAATTCACCGCCGACGGCTGGTTCAAGACCGGCGACGTGGGGAAAATCGAAGCCGACGGTTATGTGGTGATCGTGGGCCGCAGCAAGGATTTGATCATTTCCGGCGGCTACAACGTCTACCCGGCCGAAGTCGAGAGTTTCATCAACGACTTCCCCGGCGTGGCGGAAAGCGCGGTGGTCGGCGTGCCGCACCCGGATTTCGGCGAGGCTGTCGTTGCGGTGGTGATTCCCGCGGCCGGCGCGGCGCTGGATGCGGCCGAAGTCATCACCAAGCTGAAAGCCGGCATCGCGGGATTCAAGGTGCCCAAGCAGGTTTTCATTTCGCCTGAGCTGCCGCGCAATGCGATGGGCAAGGTGCAGAAGAACCTGCTGCGCGACCAATACAAAACGCTGTTCGCCTGACCGCCATGAACGACGCCGCCGTGAATATCCCGCCGCTGGACGACCGCTGCCCGCGCTGCGGGGGGAGTTTTCATTGCGGCGTCAATGGCGCGGGGCCTTGCCCGTGCACGACGGTGCAATTGAGTGCGGAATTGCAGGCGACGTTGAGGCAGCGGTTCGAGGGCTGCCTGTGTGTTTCCTGCCTGGCAGCGCTGGCGGGCGGAGCGGCATTGGATAGGGCGGAATAAATTCCGCCATCAAATCCCTCACACCATCAAATCCACCTGCCCCACCGTTCCCGCGCCTTTTCCATCTTCCTGCAAATAAACCCCCGCCTGGCGCATCACGCCCTGCTCCACGTTATTTGCATCCTTGAATTTGAAAGGCGCAGCCGTGCTTTGCGTGGAAATGGCCCCTATGTTGGCCGCCAATAAACCCTGCAGGTGGTCCTTGCCGGCTTCGTCCTTGGTCCAGAGCTTCAGCTGGCTGAAGGCCGGGTCGTTCTCATCTACCCAGCCATTTTTGTCCACGTCCAGTTCAGCCAATTCTGCAAAGCCGTTGCCGGTTTTCGTGCCGAACAGTTCCTTGCCGTCGTTGGCCTTGTTGTCGTTGTTCTTGTCGAAAACCAGGAAACCGCTGCCTGACTTTACGAAACTGATTTTTTCCTTGTTGCCGTCGCCGTCCAGATCGAAATCGAATTTCGTGTCGGTCAATTCCGGGACTTGGCCGGGATAGGTGATGACCAGCGGGTCCTTGGGCGCCTGGCCGACCTGGAAATGCGTGCTCTCCGAGCTGGAATAGCTGCGCTGCATGTCCAGCGCCACTTGGAAAGATATTTCCTGCCCGTCGGCGGTCTTCACCACGCCCTGGGCTTCGAAATGCATTTGCTCGCTTTCCGTGTGGGTGACGGTCTTGTCGTAGCTCATGCCCACGGCCGTGGCGTTGTCGAGCCGGCGGGCGGCTTGGCCAGCCTGGGCGGTCTGGGCGGTCTGGGCGGCCTCAAGCGGGCGGGCATTGGCCAAGCGTATGAACTCGCCCAGCACCTTCTCCACCACGCTCTTGATCAGCTTCAGGCGCGGCGGCAGGTTGTCCTCGTCCTCCTCGCTGGTGCCTTCCGTCGCGGACGTGCCGGACGCAGGCGCGGTGGACTCGGAGGCCGAGGCCGACAGCGCCGCTTCCCGCAGGGAGGCCCGCGCCTCGGCCTGCGCGGCGGCGCGGCGTCCGGCCTCCGAAATCTCCACCGAGCTGGCTGCCACGCCCACGCCGGCACTGGCGTAGTGGCCTTCCAGGTTGAGGGTGCTGCGGCGGTTGCCGTTCCACGCCTGCATCGTCTCCTTCACGTCGGTCTGACGGCTTTCGGCATGCATGGAAGCCATTTGCAGGCTGGAACTGGCGATCTTCATGGCACCCCTCCCCGGGACTTCGTTGCTTGGAAGTAACGGCCGGTGCCTGGAAATCTTGAGGACTTCCCGTTGCGGACGCCCCAACGAAACGGCGCCGTCAATGGCGGCGCCGTCAGGAGCATGCGGGCCGGCATCGGCCCGCGCGGGAAGCGGAAATCAGCCGGTGATCATGAGCTGGTTGTCCACCGACTTGACGCCCTTGATGTCGCGCGCCATGGCCTCGGCCTTCTGGCGGGCGGCGAAGGTTTTCACCTCGCCGCGCAGGCGCACGAAGCCCTGCGTGGAATCGACGTTGATCTTGAGGGCGCTCAGGTCGCTGTCGGCGGCGTACTTGGCCTTGAGCTCGGTGACGATCTTGGCGTCGTCCACGGCTTCGCCCACGGTGCGGTGCGGGGCGCCGTCGGCGCGGTCGGGGCTGCCGGCCAGGGTGCCGCAGCCGGTCAGGAAGGCGGAAGCGATCAGGGCGGCGGGCAGCAAGTGCTTGGCATTCATGCGGGATGGTCCTCTAGAGGCTTGTTTTGTTCGGCACGGCCGGCCCAACGCACATCACTGGACGCGGGCCGCCGCTGCAAACGTCCACCGCGGCGGCTCATGGGAAACCGGCGCGGCGGGCGCCCGTCTTGGGCAAGCCGCGTGCCGCGTGGGGCGTGGTGCCCCCCTGCCACTGGGCCGGTGGCTCAGAAGCGCGGGCTCTTGCCGCTGAAGTCCGGCTGGTACTTGCGCATCTGCTTGAGGTCGTCGCGGTTGCGCACGCCGCAGGTGAGGTACTGCTCGTGCAGGCGGGCCAGGGCCTCGCGGTCCAGCTCCACGCCCAGGCCCGGCTTGGTCGGCACGGCCACGGCGCCGTCCTTGAAGGCGATGCGGCCGCCGGCAATCACTTCCTCTTCCTGCCACGGGTAGTGCGTGTCGCAGGCGTAGCTGACGTTGGGCACGGCGGCGGCTACATGGGTCATGGCCATCAGGCTGATGCCCAGGTGCGAGTTGCTGTGCATCGAGAGGCCCAAGTCGAACACCTCGCACATGCGGCCCAGCGCCTGCGTGGCGCGCAGGCCGCCCCAGTAATGGTGGTCGGACAGGATGATCTTCGTCTTGCAGCCCAGCTCCACGTTGCGGCGGAACTCGTCCATGGTCGTCACCACCATGTTGGTCGCCAGCGGGGACTTGCAGTGCCTGGAGAGCTCGGCCATGCCTTCCAGCGTGGGCGTCGGGTCCTCGTAGTACTCCAGCAGCTCGTCCAGCTCCTGCGCGGCCTGGATGCTGGTGGCCAGCGACCAGTTGGCGTTGGGGTCCAGGCGCAGCGGGTGATTGGGGAAGGCCTCGCGCAGGGCGCGGATGGTGGCGATCTCGTGCGCGGGCTCGAACACGCCGCCTTTGACCTTGATGCTCTTGAAGCCGTAGAGGTCCACCATGCGCTGCGCCTGCGCCACCATCTGCGCGGGGCTGAGGCCCTCGCCCCAGGCGTCCGGCGCGTAAGGCTTGTCCGCGTGCTCGGCGTACTTGAAGAAGAGGTAGGCGCTGTAGGCCACCGAGTCGCGCACGGCGCCGCCGAGCAGGTCCACGATGGGGGCGTTCAGCATCTGGCCCTGCAGGTCCAGCAGGGCCACTTCCAGCGCGCTGGTGACCTTGGCCGCGTTCTTGGCCGTGTGTGAGCCGGGGGCCAGGGTGAATTCCACCGCGCCGGCATTGAGCGCCGCCGTGGCGGCGGGCTTGAAGGCGGCGCGCACGCGCTGCTCCATCTCGTTCAGGTCGAAGGGCGACAGGCCCTCCAGCAGCGGCTTGGCCACGTCCAGCGCGCGCAGCATGGGCTCGTCGCCGTAGGTCTCGCCCAAGCCGACGCGGCCGTCCGTGGTCTCGATTTCCACGATGGCGCGCAGCGCCCAGGGCTCGTGGATGCCGCTGGCGTTGAGCAGCGGGCCGTCGCGGAAGGCGATGGGGGTGACGCGGACGTGGCGGATCAGGTTGTCGCGGTGCTTCATGGGGTGTTCAAAAATGTTGGTTGAGGCCGCTGAAGCCCCGCCGTCACACCCGCGGAAGCGGGTGTCCACGAACACCGGGCGGCATCCCGGCCGGCGTGGATGCCCGCTTTCGCGGGCATGACGAGGCTTTGTTTCAGCGTTGGGCGAAAGGAGCAGCCGGGAGGCGCGTCACTCGGCGCTGGCGCCGGTCTTCTTGACCAGCGCGCCCAGGCGCGGAATGTCGGTGCGCATCAGCGCGGCGAGCTGCTCGGGGCCGCCGCCCACCACTTCCATGCCGAACTGCTGCTCCAGCTTGGTTTTCACTTCCGGCATCTGCAGCACCTTGGCGATTTCGGTGGCCAGGCGCTGGGTGATCTCCTTGGGCGTGCCCTTGGGCGCGTACACGGCCTGCCAGGAAACGAGGTTGAAGCCGGGCATGCCGGCCTCGACCATGGTGGGCACGTCCGGCGCGAGCACGTTGCGCTTCTGCGAGGTCACGGCCAGCACCTTGAGCTTGCCGCCCTTGGCCAGGGGCAGGCCGGCGGTGAGCTGGTCGAAGAGGAAGGGCACGTTGCCGGCCACCACGTCCTGCAGCGCCTGCGGGCTGCCCTTGTAGGGCACGTGCTGCATGGGCACGCCCAAGGTGTCGGCCAGCAGCGCGCCAGTCAGGTGCGTGGAGGTGCCGGCGCCGGAAGAGGCATAGGACGCTTCCTTGGGATGGGCCTTGATCCAGGCGACAAGCTCCTGCACGGAGCTCACGCCCAGGCCGGCATTCACCATCAGCGCATTGGGCACGTAGGCGATGAGGCTGATGGGCTCGAAGTCCTTGACCGGGTCGTAGGGCAGGTTCTTGTAGAGCGAGGCGTTGATGGCATGGGTGCTGATGGTCCCGCCGATCAGCGTGTAGCCGTCCGGCGCGGCCTTGGCCACGGCCGAGACCCCGATCACGCCGCCCGCGCCGGCCCGGTTGTCCACCACCACGCCCTGCTTGAGCGCGGCCTGCAGGTGCTGCGCCACGGTGCGCGCCACCACGTCGGTGGAGCCGCCCGGGGCAAACGGGACGACCCAGGTGATGGGTTTGCTGGGATAGCCCTGCGCCTGCACGGCACCACAGGCGGCGGCGGCCAGGGTCAGGGCAAGCAGGGTGCGGCGCGTGTACTTCATGGCGGGGCTTTCTGATGCTGCGGCTGCCGGTGGAATCCAAACGGTAGCGCTACCAAATGAAGGCGCGATGGTAGCGCTACCGAATTGAATCCATGCTCGGGTTTACCCCTGCGCAGGGGCTTGAGACAGCCTCAGGTGCTC
This sequence comes from Azohydromonas lata, assembly GCF_034427735.1. Classification (NCBI taxonomy): domain Bacteria; kingdom Pseudomonadati; phylum Pseudomonadota; class Betaproteobacteria; order Burkholderiales; family Sphaerotilaceae; genus Azohydromonas; species Azohydromonas lata. Next base: position 45,110 of record NZ_JAXOJX010000022.1, on the reverse strand, counting down.
TCTCGCTGCACCACGCTGAAGCCCACGTCGATCACTTTTTCCCCCACCTCGCGCCCCTCCACGCGCTCCACGATGAAGCGCGCCGCATGCCGGCCTATGGCGGTGCCGTCTATGCGCATGGTGGTCAGGGCCGGGTGCAGAGAGGCGGCGAAGGGCATGTCGCCGAAGCCGGCCAGGGCGAGGTCCTGCGGCACGCGCAAGCCGCGGGACTGCGCCTCGGCCAGGGCGCCCAGGGCCAGCGCGTCGGAGGCGCAGAACACGGCCTGCGTCTGCGGCGCCTGCGCCAGCAGCCGGTGCAGGCCGGCGCGGCCTTCCGGCACGCCCGTGGGCGCGGGCAGTGCCAGCGCGGGCACCTCGCCGCAGCCCAGCGCGCGGGCCCGCTCGACGAAGCCGCGCTGGCGGCGCAGGGCGCGCGCGTCGTCACCGCCCAACACGGCCAGGCGCCGATAGCCGCGCGACACGAGGTGGTCGGCCATGGCGGCGGCGGCGGCCTCGTGCGAGAAGCCCACCAGCATGTCCACGGGCGAGCTCGTGAAATCCCAGGTCTCCACCACCGGCAGGCCGCTGGCCTGCAGGCGCCGGCGCGCCTGGGGCGAGTGCATGACGCCGGTGAGCACCAGCCCGTCGGGGCGGCGGCCCAGGATCTGTTCGAGCAGCTCGTCCTCGCGCGCGCCGTCGTAGCCGCTCTGGCCCAGCATGAGCTGGTAGCCCTTGTCGGCCAGGGCCTCGGTGAGGGCCTGCACCGTCTCCAGGAACACCGGGCCGGCGATGGAGGGAACGACGGCCGCCACCAGCCGGCTGCGCCGCGAGGCCAGGCCGCCGGCCAGCAGGTTGGGCACGTAGCCCGTGCGCTGCACGGCCTCGCGCACGCGCTGCAGCACCTGCGGCGACACCTGCGCGGGCGTGTTCAGGGCGCGCGAGGCGGTGATGGGCGCCACGCCCGCGAGGCGGGCCACGTCGCCCAGGGTGATGCCCCCGCCGCCGCGGCGCTTGCGGGGAGTGCTCGTCGTGTCGTCCATGGCGGGATTGTGCGCCGCGCGCCGCAGCCGATGGCAGCGCTACCACCTTCCCTGCCCCGCCGCACGGCATGGGGCTTGCCGCCCACGGGGCAACCACAGGAGTTGCCATGATCAAGTCCGACACCATCGCCAACCCGCCCGGCGAGACGCCGCCCAACGGCACGCCGGGGCCCGCGGGCAAGGCCGTGCCCGATACCACGAGCGCCGTGGGCAATACCGCGCAAGGCAGCAGCGGCGCGGGCGACGGCACCACGCAAAGCTCGGACTGGCTGGCCGAGGCCCGTGTAGGCGGCGCTGGCGGCACGGCCGGCGCGCCCGCTGCCGGCGAGCCCAAGGGCCCGCCCATGCGCTCCGGCAGCGGCGGCGCCGACCGCCAGGGGCACACCGAGGAATCGCGGCGCGGGCAGTACTGAGCCCGCGGCCCGCGGCGTCAATCGGCCCGCAGCCAGCCCACCTTGCCCTGGCCCATCTCGTTGATGCGGGCGACGAAGGCGGCAGTACGGTCCTCGGGGCCGCTGAAGCTGAGCTGCACCAGGCTGCCGTGGGCGACTTCGCCCAAGTTGAAGCCGGCGGCCTCGATTGCGCGGCGCAGCAGGCCTTCCAGCGCGTAGGGCACGGTGCAGCGCAGGGCCTGCAGGCGCTGCAGCTGCACCTTCTCGGCCTGCAGCAGGGCTTGGGCGACGCTGTCGGTGTAGGCGCGCACCAGGCCGCCGGCGCCCAGCTTCACGCCGCCGAAGTAGCGCACCACGGTGGCCAGCACGCCTTCGAGCTGTTGCCTGCGCAGCACTTCCAGCATGGGGCGGCCGGCCGTGCCGCCGGGCTCGCCGTCGTCCACCGCGGCGGACTGGCCGCCGGCCAGCAGTGCCCAGCACACGTGCGTGGCCGTGGGGTGCAGCGCGCGCAGCCCGGCCACGCGCACCAGCGCCGCGGCGCGGTCCGGCACGGGCTCGACGCAGCCGATGAAGCGGCTCTTCTGGATCAGCAGTTCGCTGTGGCAGGCGGCGGCAAGGGTGAGCGGCATGGGCGTGATTGTCCGTCCGCGCCGGGGCGGCATTGCCGGGCGTCGGACAATGGCGGCTTGCCTGGAGTAAGTCCCTTGAGCCGCGAACTCTTCACCGACCGCGACACCGCGCGCGCCCTCTTCGCTCACATGCAGCAGCGCGCCGCCGCGCTGGGCGTCACCTTGCCGGCCCCGCCGGAAGAGCCCACCACGTGCTGCGGCCGCGGCTGCAACGGCTGCGTGTGGGACGGCTTCTACGACGCCGCGGGCTACTGGTGGGAAGAGGCGGGCTGGCGGCTGGAAGACGCCTGACAAGCAGGCTTCGCGCTTCGTCAAGGCCCCCGGTTCGCGCGATGGGCGCGGCTATGCTGGCCGTCCCTGCGACTTTCGTTGAGACCTCCACGATGCTGCGTTCCCTGCTGGGCGGCCTGGCCGCCGCCGCTGTCCTCGCCCTGGCCCCGGCCCACGCCGCCGCGCCCCAGATCAAGACCCAGGCGCCCGGCTGGTACCGCATGGTGCTGGGCGACTTCGAGATCACGGCGCTGTCCGACGGCACCACCAACCTGCCGATGGACCAGTTGCTGCACGGCCGCCCGCAGGAGACACGCAAGCGCTTCGACCACGCGCGGCTGCCGCTGCCGGTGGAGTCGTCCTTCAACGGCTACCTGATCAACACCGGTTCCAAGCTGGTGCTGGTGGACACGGGCGCGGCCGGCAATTTCGGCCCCACGCTGGGCAAGCTGCTGGCCAACCTGCGCGCCGCGGGCTACCAGCCGGAGCAGGTGGACGAGGTCTACATCACCCACCTGCACGTGGACCACGTGGGCGGCCTCGTGGCCGACGGCCAGCGCGCCTTTCCCAACGCCGTGGTGCGTGTGGACAAGGCCGACGCCGACTACTGGCTGAGCACGGCCAACATGGAAAAGGCGCCCAAGGACATGAAGGGCTTCTTCCAGGCCGCCATGGCGTCGCTCAAGCCCTACGTGGACGCGGGCAAGTTCCAACCTTTCGAGGGGCCGACGGACCTGGTGCCCGGCGTGAAGGCCGTGCCGCTGCACGGGCACACGCCGGGGCACAACGGCTTTTTGGTGAGCAGCCAGGGTGAGCAGATGCTGGTGTGGGGCGACACCATGCACGCCGCGGCGGTGCAGATGCCGGATCCGGGCGTGACCATCCTGTTCGACACCGACCCCAAGGCTGCCGCGCCGCAGCGGCGCAAGGTGATGGCCGAGGCCGCGCGCCAGGGCACGTGGATCGCCGGCGCCCACCTCTCCTTCCCCGGCCTGGGCCGGCTGCGCCCGGCGGGCAAGGGCTACGAATGGCAGCCCATCAACTACAGCAGCCTGACGGTGGCGCCGGCCGCCGCGGCCCCAGCGGGGAAGTGATCGCGCCTTGAGCTTGCCCGGCGGCGCCCAACGCCGGCGCTGCTAGCGGATGTGGACCGAGATGACGCGCGGCTTGTTGAAGGCGCAGCCCGAGATGAGCATGCGCGTCTCCTTGCGGTTGAGGAAGGCGCCCAGCAGCATGGTGTGGAACAGGCTGTGGCCACTGTCGGCGGGGTTGGTGGCGTAGCCGGCGTTGGTGACGCTGCAGAAGTCCGGATTCACCAGCGGCGCGGAGTGGGCGATGGACATGGAGTCCACCGTCCAGCCCCCCTCCAGCGAGGTGACCGAGCCCCAGTCGGTGTAGGCCATCGCCGCCCAGGAGGGCGCGGCCGACACGGCGGCGGCCAGCAGCACGGCGGCTCGGCAGGCAGACAGGCTTGACATGGCAGACGCCTCCTTTTCGGAAATTGGCGGGCCTCGTTGAAACCCGCCCTGGATTTCAATCCACGCCTAATTCAGCAGCAATTCAAAAGCGGCCAATTCAGGCACCGCGCAGCCGGCAGAAACTCCGGCGCAGGGAATGACGCCTTCGCGAATCACGACCAGGATATTGGCTCGCTTGTCGCGCACGGCGGCGCTGGTGCAGTTTCTGAGGCCGGTGGCCCAGGTCCATACCTGGGGTTTGCCGGCCGCATAGGTCACACCGGAACAAAAGGAATGCACGCCGGCAATGCCGAGGTGGTTGCCGCTGGCGTCCAGCACCCAGTCGGGGCCGCCGCTGTCGCCGCCGGCAATGATCTGGCCGGCGGCATTGGGCGGGTAGGTATAGGCGGCCGCGGAGGCGGTGGTGGGCCGTATGTCGGCGTTGCGGTAGCGGCCATCGGAGACGGCCGGCGTGACCGTGCCGTTGGCCGCCACGGTGGCGAAGGCGCTGATGCCGCGCCCGTAGGCGCGCAGCGTCTGCGTGGTGGCCAGCACCGGCGCGTACAGCGCCTGCGTGGGCATGGACCCGAAGTCGCCCGCGCCCAGGAAGAGCAGTGCCAGGTCGCGCGGCGCCGTGCCGTTGGCGTAGCGCACCACGCGCGTGGGCGTGGCCGTGCGCGTCGTCCAGACGGCCGACACGCGCAGGTTGGCCAGCGGGGCCAGTGGGCCGTTGATGCTGCCGTTGGTGGTGACGCAGTGGTCCGCCGTGAGCACCCAGAAGCGGTTGAGCAGCGTGCCGCTGCAGCCGGTGGCCAGCGTGACCAGACCGCGCTGGCGCTGCACGCTTTGCGCCGTGAGCACGCCGCCGATGATGGGTGCCGAGAGGGGACAATCCGCCCCGGTGGCGCCCGGCGGGCACAAGCCCTGTCCCGCGGCCGGCAGGCTCATGAACAGTCCCCAAGCCAGCCCCGAGAAACCGGCGAAACGGCACATGTGTTTTGAAACCATGTTTTCCCCATTACCCGGCAAACAGGCATTCAAAGGCCAAAAAAACCACAGCCCGGCATGCTTGTGAATAGATTTCTGCGGCCCACAAAATATCCTTAAATATATCCACAAGCCAATAGACATAATTTGAATGAGTGGCGGCGTCATGGCTCGCAACGCCTATTTCCCGTATTTACTGGACAAATTGAGGAACCGCTACGGGCCGCGCGGTACGCCGCCTGCCCTCATCCCGCCATGCGCGCGGGCGCGTCCTGCCCGCGCTTGCCTCCTGCCGGAAAGCTGTACCCATGTCGGAACTGATTGACGCCCTGCAATGGCCGGCGATGGCGGCCACGCTGGTGGCCTCGTGGATGGTGGCTTCGCAACGCAAGCGCAAGCGCAACCTGGGGTTCTGGCTGTTCATCCTGAGCAACGTGCTGTGGCTGGCCTGGGGCTGGCACGCCAAGGCGTGGGCGCTGATGGCGCTGCAGCTTGGCCTGTTCGGCCTGAACCTGCGCGCGGCGCGCAAGAACGACCCGGAGCAGGAGGCGCCGGACGCGCCCTCCGCCGCCAGGGCTTCTCCCGGGACGAAGCCCGGGCACAGCGCGCAGCCGTCCTCCTCTGCCCGCTGACCCAGGCTTACGCGGCCCGCGCAAGCCGGGGGAATAAACACTTCGGTGCACTGTGGCTTGGCTCGCAGACACCTTTGGGCGCGGCCAGACTTGCCGCCCCCCGAAGGTGCAAAGGAGACAACACGATGAATGCCCCGCTGCTTCGCCCGTCCCGCCGCGGTTTCTTTCACCAGGCCTGCGCCTGCGGCGCCCTGGCAGCCACGGGCGCCTGGCCCCTGTCCGCCTGGACGGCCGAGGGCGCGCGCACCACGCTGACGGCCCATCAGGCGCTGGCTCGGCTCAAGCAGGGCAACGACGACTTCCTGGCCAACCGGCTGCCGCCTGATCCGCCGGACCACGCGCGGCGCCGCCTGGAGCTGGCGCGCAGCCAGACGCCGTTCGCGGTGCTGGTGGGCTGTTCGGACAGCCGCGTGCCGCCGGAGCTGTTGTTCGGCGCCGGCTTGGGCGAGCTGTTCATCGTCCGCAACGCCGGCAACACGGTGGACACCGTGGCGCTGGGCAGCATCCAGTACGGCGTGAACGTGCTGGGGGCGCCGCTGATCGTGGTGCTGGGCCACGAGCGCTGCGGCGCCGTGGACGCGGCCGTGTCGGTGGTGCAGAAGAACGCGGTGTATCCAGGCAGCATCGGCCAGATGATCGAGCCCATCATTCCGGCCGTGCTCAAGGCGCGCAGCGGCGGCGCCAAGGAGGATGAGCTGCTGGACCAGGCCGTGCGCGAGAACATACGCCGCACGGTGATGCGGCTGCGCGAGTCCGAGCCCTCGCTGATAGAGCCGCAGCGCGCGGGGCACCTGCGCATCGTGGGCGCGCGCTACGACCTGGACGACGGCAAGGTCGACTTCATCGTCGAGTGAGCCGCAGCGCCTGCCTCCCATGGTTGCCCCCGTCGTGGATCCGAGACTGCCGGTGCGCCGGCGCAAGCCCGACAGACGGGTGGCGCGCGGGATCGCGTGGCTGGCGGGGGTGGTGGCGCTGCTGGTGCTGGTGCGCAGCGTGGTGTTCGTGGCCGTGGAGTACGCGGCCTTCGACACCCCGCCGCCGGGCGCGCTGCGGCCGGACGCGCTGGGCGTGCCCTCGCAGCCCCAGGTGCTGAGCAGCGACGGCCGGCGGCTGCGCGCGAGCTGGGTGCCGGTGGACGACCCGCGCGCGCCGGCGCTGCTGGTGTTGCATGGCGATGGCGAGGAGCTCTCGCAGTGGGCCTCGGTGCAGGCGCGGCTGCATGCAGCGGGCATCGCCTCCTACGTGTTCGACTACAGCGGCTACGGCGCCAGCGAGGGGCGGCCGACGCTGGCGCGGCTGCGCCAGGACACGCTGGAAGCCTGGGCCCGCTTCGTGGCGCTGACGCCGCAGGCGGCGGGCCGCTTCGCGCTGGGCTTTTCCATGGGCTCGGCGGTGCTGCTGGACGCGGCGCCGCTGCTGGAGCCGGCGCCCAAGGGGCTGGTGCTGGGCGCGGGCTTCGCCTCGGCGCGCGAGATGGCGGTGCGCGTGGGCCTGGTGCCGCGTTGGGCGGCGTGGCTGCTGCCGGACCTGTGGAACGGCGAGCGCGGCATCGCGCAGGTGGCGCAGCCGCTGCTGATCGTGCACAGCCGCGCCGACGAGGACGTGCCCGTGGGCGACGCGCTGCGCCTGTGCCAGGCCGCCCGCGCCCCGCGCCAACTGCTGCTGCTGGACGGCCTCACCCACGACGCGCCGCTGGAGCCGGCGCAGTCGGCGCCGTTCTGGGACGCGGTGCTGGGATGGGTGAAGCAGGAGGGGCCGGCGCCTTCGCAGGCGGGCGGCTGCGAAGGCTGAGGCGGGGCGATCAGGCCGCCTTCACCGGTTCACCGGCTCACCCGCACACCCCCACGTACCCGCAAGCCGTGCAGAAGTCGCAGCCGTCCTTGTGGATGACGGTGGCGTTGCCGCACTCCGGGCAGGGCTTGCCGGCCATGGGTGCCACGCCCTCGCCGGCGGGCTGGCTGCGCGTGGGCGCCGGGGCGGCCAGGATACCCATCTCGCGCGTCGGATAGCCCTCCTCGTCCAGCAGGCCCAGCATGGCGTAGCGGTGGATGATCAGCCGCGCGATGTAGGCCACCGTGCTGGGCCACACCTGCTGGCGGCGCTCGCCGGGCACGGGGGCCATGAAGTGGCCCAAGGGCTCGCCCACGTTGAGCAGCTTGCGCAGCTTCATGCCTATCCAGGCCGGGTCCAGCACGCGCATGTCCAGCGACAGCAGCCGCGCCAGCCCGTCCAGCGCGCGCGGGTAGTTGCCGGCAAAGCCCACGGCGCAGGGCCGCGTGACGGCACCGCCATCGCCGCCGTCACGCGCGGCCAGCGTCACTTCCTTGAGCGTGAGCGTGAAGGTTTCGCCGGTGGCGGGGTTGTCCACGTCCACGGCCCAGGCGAGCGTGCCAGAGGTGCCGGTGCGCGGCTCCTCGCGGCTGAACATGGCGTCCAGCACGGGCGTTGGGCCCGCTTCGGCCGCCTCGCCCAGGGCGCCCAACTGCTCGCAGCGCCAGCGGATCACGGCGGCCGTGGCCGCCACCACGCCGGGGAAGAGACGGCGCTCGCCATGCGGCGGGAACGGCATCTCGAAGGCCCGCTCCTCGGCGACGGTGGCCAGGGCGTCCAGCTTGAGCTTGAGCCAGGCCGCGTCGTTGGCGCGCATGTCCATGGACAGCGTCTTGGCCAGCGCCGCCAGGCCGCGCGGCTGCTCGGCGCCGTTGACCCAGACCTCGAAGGGCAGCGTCTTGCCGAAGAGGCCCAGCCCCGGCCCCTCGGCCGGCAGCTCGCCCACGAAGAGCGCGAACTCGCCGTGAGGGTGCTTGATCATGAAGCTCCACGACGGGTTGCCCGCGGGCAGCTCCGGCCGGCCCGGCCAGCGCAGCGAGGCCAGCACGGGCGCGGGCAGCCGCTCCAGGCGCAGGCGCTGGTTCATGCCCGCGTCGCCCAAGAGCGGCTCCGGCTTGGCCGCGGCCGGCGCCGGCGCGCCCACGCTGAGCACGGCGCCCAGCACGTTGTTGGGCCGGTAGGTGGCCAGGCCCTTCAAGCCGGACCGCCAGGCGGTCATGTACAGGCCCTGGAAGTCCTCGTAGGGGTAGTCGGCCGGGACGTTGACGGTCTTGCTGATGGAGGTGTCTATGCACGGCGCCACGGCGGCGACCATGGCGGCGTGGGCCTCGGCGCTCATCTCCAGCGCGGTGACGAAGGCGCGCGGCAGCGGCGTGTCGGCGCCGTGCAGGTGGTGGAAGAGGCGCCAGGCGTGGTCCTCCACCGCGTACTCCTTGAAGCCGCCGTCGGCCATGCGCTTCTTGCGCGTGTAGCTCCAGCTGAAGGGCGGCTCTATGCCGTTGCTGGCGTTGTCGGCGAAGGCCAGGCTGATGGTGCCGGTGGGGGCGATGGACAGCAGGTGCGAGTTGCGCAGGCCGTGGGCGCGGATGCGCTCCTTGAGCGGCGCGGGCAGCCGCGAGGCGAAGCTGCCCTTGCGCAGGTAGAGGTCGGCGTTGAAGAGCGGGAAGGCGCCGCGCTCGCGGGCCAGCTCGACGGAGGCGCCATAGGCCGCGTCGCGCATGACCTCGCTGATGCGCCGTGCCATGGCGCGGGCGGGTTCCTCGTCGTAGCGCAGGTTGAGCATGGCCAGCGCGTCGCCCAGCCCCGTGAAGCCCAGGCCCACGCGGCGCTTGCTGGCGGCCTCCTGGGCCTGCTGCGGCAGCGGCCAGACGGTGACGTCCAGCACGTTGTCCAGCATGCGCGTGGCCACGGCGGACACGTCGGCAAAAGCGGCCTCGTCAAAGCTGGCCTGCGGCGTGAAGGGGTCGCGCACGAAGGGGGTGAGCGAGATGCTGCCCAGGCAGCAGCAGCCGTAGGAGGGAAGCGGCTGTTCGGCGCACTGTCCCGTGACCAGGCCGTTGAAGATGACGGTGTTGTGGTCGGCCTGCGTGGTGTCGAAGACCGGCTCGCGGCCCGCGGCCTCCACGCGGGTGACGAGGCTGGCGAAGCGCTGGGCGGCGCCGGGTTCGCGCCCCTTGGCCCACGCCTGGTACTTGCCGTTGTGCTCCTGCAGCAGGAAGCCGATGTCGCGCATGAAGGCGTCGCGCGAGGCGTCTTCCAGCGCCAGCACATGGGGGCCGGCGGCGTCCTGGCCCGCAACGATGGTGGCAAAAAGGCCGCAGTTGGCCAGCAGCGCCTGCACCTGCTGCAGGTAGGTGCGATGCGGGGAATGCAGGCGCACCGAGCAGGTATCGCCTTGCGCATGGACGGCGCCATCGAGCTGGAACTGCGCCTTCAGGTAGGCGTGCACGCAGCACTCGGTGCCGCGCCAGATTTCTTCAGGCACCGCAGCTGCGCCGGGCTGCGCGAGCTTCATGCCCAGCTCCGCATCGCCTTGCGGGCCGAACTGGCCCTTGGCCGACTGCACCCACAGCTCGTCGCCCGGCTGCAACTCGGAGAGCTTGAGCTTGCCGCGCGCCGTGTAGAAGTCGTGCCAGGCCGTGGCCTTGATTTCGTAGCCGTCCGCGGTCTCGACGCGGAACACCTCGGCGGCGGGCGAAGTCATGAAGGCCGGCACGGCGGGCCGCACGTCGGTGCCGCGCAGGGCTGCTTCGCCGCCCAATGCTCGCCGGTCCACGGTCACCTGCAGCGTGGCCTGCGCGGCATGCAGCTCGCCGATGGGGATCAAGCCGTACTGCGTCGCCAGCCGCGTATCCGCCGTCACGCAAGGATTCGTCGCCGCGATCGTTTCGCAGTACCCCAGGTTGTTGTCGACGTTGATGCGGTCCAGGAAGAGCACGCCGGGTTCGGCGTGATCGTAGGTGCTGCGCATGATCTGGTCCCACAGCGCGCGCGCGGGCAGCTTGCGGTAGACCCACAGCCCGTCGCCGCGCTGGTAAGCACCCGCCTCGCGCAGCTTCTCGCCCGGGGCGGCGCGGTGCACCAGCTCCACCTCCTGGTCCGCCACCACGGCTTCCATGAAGGCGTCGGTCACGCCCACGGAGATGTTGAAGTTGCGCAGGTCGCCCTGGTCCTTGGCGTGGATGAACGCCTCGATGTCCGGGTGGTCGCAGCGCAGCACGCCCATTTGCGCGCCGCGGCGGCTGCCGGCGCTCTCCACCGTCTCGCAACTGCGGTCGAACACGCGCATGTAGCTCACGGGGCCGGAGGCGTTGCTGCGCGTGCTGGCCACCCAGGCGCCGGCCGGGCGTATGCGCGAGAAGTCGTAGCCCACGCCGCCGCCGCGGCGCATGGTCTCGGCGGCCTCGGTCAGCGCGGTGTAGATGCCGGGAAAGCCGTCCTCGGCCGTGGCGATGGAGTCGCCCACGGGCTGGACGAAGCAGTTGATGAGCGTGGCCGAGAGGTCCGTGCCGGCGGCGGAGTTGATGCGCCCGGCCGGAACGAAGCCGCGGCGCTGCGCGTCCAGGAAGCGCTGCTCCCAGTGCGTGCGCTGCTCCGGCGCCTCCACGGCGGCCAGTGCCCGCGCCACGCGGGTGCGCACCTCGTCCACGCTGCGCTCGCCGTCCTTGGCGTATTTCTCCAGCAGCACTTCCTCGCTGATGGGCTGCGCTGGCAGGTTCTGCACGGTGGTTGGGCCGAGGATGGATTCGCTCATCGGGTACTCCGGTTCAGGCCCGCGCCGCGCCGCGGCGAGGGCCGGATGCATTCGTGGCGGCGAAAGTATGTCCGGCTGCCGTGCACACCAAAACCAGCAGCCGCCATGCCTGTTGCGATGATGCAAACAGGCTTGCCATGAAGAAAAAAGGGGCCGGCAAGCCGGCCCCATAACGCTTGCGCCACGCCGGCCGCAGCCGGCACACGATCAAGCCTTCGAGGACAACACGAAGAAGGTCATCAGGCGCCGCGGCGCCGGAAAGGGAATGCGGGCGGGCGCGGCAGCACCGAGGCATCGAGCTGCAGCGGGCCCACGGCGTCCAGCGTGTTCTTGAGCAGCAGCGCGTATTCGGTGTCGCCTTCGATCACCAGCGCCCGCTCGAAGAAGAGGCGGTCGGGGTCCTCCTGCCCGCGCAGCAGCCGCAGGTAGTCGGCCGCGCGGGCCTTGATGCGCACGCGCGGCGCCAGGGAGGACGGCGCGACCTCGAAGCCGGCCTGCGGGGCAATCCACACCCGGCCGCGCAGGCCCAGGTCGATCACCTCCACTTCCACCACGCTGCGCGCGAGCTCGTTGCGCTGCCACTCGTCCAGCTTGGGCCACAGCAGCCGCTGCAGGCCCAGCGCCAGCACCAGGCTGGGCGGCTGCCAGGGCAGCCGCGCCACCAGGCGGCGCAGCCCCTGCGGCATGGGCGGCAGCTTGTTCAACAGTTCGTCGGCCTTCATGCCGCTCTCCATTCCAGGCCCGCGCCACCCAGCGCGTAGCCGTTGACCAGCGCGCCCGGCAGGGACAGCGCATTCAATTCGCGCAGCGCCTGCGTCGCGTCCAGGCCTTCACGCAGCACGGCGTGGTGCAGCTTGAGCACCTCGATAAAACCCTGGGCGCAGGGCGACAGGCGCAGCCGCGTGATGCCCGCGCCGCGCAGCGCCGGCCCGCGGTCCAGCAGGCACTGCAGGCCGGCCGATTGCGTCTGTATGCCGTTGAGGACGAGGAAGTCCGCGCCCTCGGTGGATTTCAGCAGCAGCCCGTCCGGATCGGCCAGGCAGCGGAATTCGCACTCGTCCTTGGGCAGCTTGTAGTGGCGTGCCGTGAAGCAGCGGGCCGAGAAGGCCAGCGGCATGCGGCCGAAGCCGAAGATCTCCGTCTGCACGGCCTCGCCCGCCGGGGTACGCACGGGGTCGTCGGCCGGGTTGATGCGGGCGATGGTGGCGAGGTCCAGCTCCACCGGCGGCACCCAGCGCACCGCGCCCAGCGCGGCGTGCTCCTGCAGCGCCTCGCGGCTGTAGACGTTGACGTGCGGCGACAAGGTGAAGCGGCGGCCCTGCAGCCGGCGCAGCGCGGAGGCGTCGCCCGCCTCGACGAGAAAGTCGTCCTGCGCGCAGCGCTCGCGCAGGGTGCGCAGCTCGGCCTCGCTCTCGATCAGCGCCTGCGTGCCGAGAATGACTTCCTTGCCGGCCTGGCGCAGCTCCAGGGCGAGCGACAACCAGTCGGCGGCCTTGTATTCGCGGCGGCGCGAGCACACCACCTCGCCCAGCACCACGGTGTCGGCGGGGCTGTCGGCCACGTCGGCATAGAACTGCGTGAGCGACGCGCGGCTCCAGTGGTAGAGCACGGGGCCGACGGTCAGGCCCATGGGCGATGCGTTGTCCTGGATGGCCATGGCGCTCATCTCCAGGGCCGGCTGTAGGCGCCCAGCGTGTGCTGCTGGGCCTCGGCGTGGCGGGCCAGGCCGGCTTCCCAGGACGGGGCCATGTCGAAGTTCTCGGGGTCGGCGGCGCAGCGGTCTATGGCCTGGCGCCAGATGCGCGTGACCTGCTCGACGTAGCTGGCGCTGCGCTGGCGGCCCTCCAGCTTGATGGCCGAGATGCCCAGGGCCATGAGCTGCGGCAGCAGCGCCATGCTGTTGAGGCTGGTGGGCTCCTCGATGGCGTATTCGCGCCGGCCCTCCACGTCGAAGCGGCCCTTGCACAGCGTGGGGTAGCCGCGCGACTCGTTGGGCGCGTAGCGGTCTATGAGCACGCCGTTGAGCCGCGCGTCCACGCCGCGGGGCGTTTCCTCCCAGCGCACGGCCGAGGCGGGCGAGCACACGCCGGCGTTGTTGGGCGACTGGCCCGTGGCGTAGGAGGACAGCGCGCAGCGCCCTTCCACCATCACGCACAGGCTGCCGAAGCCGAACACCTCGATCTCCGCCGTGGTGTGGCGCGCGAGGTGGCCGACGTGGCTGAGCGTGAGCACGCGCGGCAGCACGGCGCGCTGTATGCCGTAGCGCTCGCGGTAGAACTCGATGGCCTCGTAGCTGGTGGCCGAGGCCTGCACGCTCAGGTGCAGGCGCAACTGCGGGTGCGACTTGCTGGCGTAGGCGAGCACGGCGGTGTCGGCGCAGATGAGCGCGTCGGCGCCCATGGCCACGGCCGTGTCCACGGCGCGGAACCAGCGCTCGCTGTCGCCGGCGCGGGCAAAGGTGTTGAGCGCCATCAAGACCTGGCGGCCGCGGGCATGGGCGTAGCGCACGCCCTCGCGGGCCTGGGCCAGGTCAAAGTTGAGGCCGGCGAAGTTGCGCGCATTGGTCGCGTCCTTCAGGCCCACGTACACGGCATCGGCGCCGGCATCCACGGCCAGCTGCAGCGCACGCAACGAGCCGGCAGGGGCCACCAGCTCGGGTTTGCGTAGGAAAGTCATCCCGTCGTTCCAAACATCGGATGGGGCATTGTCTGCATCAGGTTTCGCACGGGGTTGACCCACGTCCAGAAGCTGGCGAATTGCTGAAAAACATTGGATTGCTAGGGACATTGGCCCGCTGGCGGGCCGAACCGGTGGCCGCGAAGAGCGGCATCCCGCAGGGCGTTCGGCCCGCCAGCGGGCCTCCTACAGGCCTGCGGCCAGCGCTCCTTTCAAGCCGTGAGGGCCGTGCCGCGCGCAGCCAGTTGCGCGTGCAGCGCCACCACGCCGCCCACGATCAGCAGGGCCGGCGGGCGCACCTCGTGATGCCGCGCCAGCGCGGGCAGCGTCCGCAGCGTGCCCACCACGCGGCGGCAGCCGGGCTGCGAGGCGCGCTCCACCAGCGCCGCGGGCGTGTCCGCCGGCAGGCCGTGCCGTTGCAGTTGCGCGCACACCGTGGGCAGCGTGGACACGCCCATGTAGATCACCACCGTCTGGTGCGAGCGCGCAAGCGCCGCCCAATCCATGTCCACCGCGTCCTTGGCGCCGGCGCGGCGGTGGCCGGTGGCCAGGACGACGCTGGTGGCGTGGTCGCGGTGCGTGAGCGGCATGCCGGCCTCGGCGGCGGCGGCCTGCGCGGCGCTGATGCCGGGGACGATCTCGAAAGGCACGCCCGCGGCGGCCAGGGCCTGCGCCTCCTCGCCGCCGCGGCCGAAGATGTAGGGGTCGCCGCCCTTCAGCCGCACCAGCGCCCGCCCGCTGCGCGCCAGGCGGACCATGAGGGCGCAGATGTCCTCCTGCGGCAGCGTGTGGCGCGCGCTTTCCTTGCCGACATAGATCAAGTCCGCCCCATCGGGCACCAGGCGCAGCACCTCGCGCGAGACCAGGTGGTCGTAGAGCACCAGCGAGGCGCAGCGCAGCGCGCGCTCGGCGCGCACGGTGAGCAGCTCGGGGTCGCCGGGGCCGGCGCCCACCAGCGTGACGCGGGCCGCGCGCGGCGCGTCCTGCAGCGGCAGGCCGGCGAAGAACAGCGGTTCGTCCAAAACGCTCATGGCTTGATCGGGCTCGCTTCGGTTGCGTTGGCAGCCATGGTCCGCAGGCGCAGCGATTCCGTCCTTAAACCAGTTCAAGGACGCCTGCGCGGCGCGGGCAGAGCATGCCTCCCGGCTCAACGACAAGTTGCCGCAAGAAGAGGAGAAGCCCGCATGAGACCCCTGAAAGTTTCCACACTGGCCGCCGCCGCCCTGATGTCGGTGCTGGCGCTGCAGGCGCAGGCCCAGGACGCCCAGGCCGACGCCAAGCCCCACGCCACGGCCCCCGAGGCCGGCTACCAGGCCGGCGGCTCGCCCCTGGCCGGCGAGCCCATGTACCAGAGCGCCAATCCCAAGGCGCCGCCCATGACGCAGGCGGAGTTCGACAAGGCGCGCAAGACCTATTTCGAACGCTGCGCCGGCTGCCACGGCGTGCTGCGCAAGGGCGCCACCGGCAAGCCGCTCACCCCCGACATCACCCTGGCCAAGGGCACGGACTACCTGAAGGTGTTCATCGCCTACGGCTCGGCCGCGGGCATGCCCAACTGGCTGACCTCCGGCGAGTTCAACGACCAGGACGTGGACCTCATGGCCCGCTACATCCAGCAGGACCCGCCGCAGCCGCCGGAGTGGGGCATGGCCGAGATGAAGGGCACGTGGAAGGTGCTCATCCCGCCGGAGAAGCGGCCCGCCAAGAAGGAGAACAACTACAACATCGCCAACATCTTCTCCACCACGCTGCGCGACAGCGGCGAGGTGGCGCTCATAGACGGCGACACCAAGCAGATCGTCAACATCGTCAAGACCGGCTACGCGGTGCACATCTCGCGCACCTCCGCGTCCGGCCGCTTCCTGTACGTGATTGGGCGCGACGGCCGCGTCAACATGATCGACCTGTGGATGCCCAAGCCCGACAACGTGGCGGAGATCCGCATCGGCCTGGAAGCGCGGTCGGTGGACACCAGCAAGTACAAGGGCAAGGAAGGCGACTTCACCGACAAGCTGGCCATTGCCGGCGCCTACTGGCCGCCGCAATACGTGATCATGAAGGGCGACACGCTGGAGCCGCTCAAGATCGTGGGCACGCGCGGCATGACGGTGGACAAGCAGGAGTACCACCCCGAGCCGCGCGTGGCCTCCATCGTGGCATCCCACTTCAAGCCGGAGTTCATCGTCAACGTCAAGGAAACCGGCAAGACGCTGATGGTGGACTACTCCAACCTGGACGCGCTCAAGGTCACGGAAGTTGCCAACGCACGCTTCCTGCACGACGGCGGCTGGGACGCGAGCAAGCGCTACTTCATGGTGGCGGCCAACCAGAGCAACAAGGTGGGCGTGATCGACGCCAAGGAAGACAAGCTCGCCGCCCTGGTGGACGTGGGCAAGATCCCGCACCCGGGCCGCGGCGCCAACTTCGTGCACCCGAAGTTCGGCCCGGTGTGGTCCACCGGCCACCTGGGCGACGAGACCATCTCGCTCATCGGCACCGACCCCGTCAAGCACAAGCAGTACGCCTTCAAGGAGGTCGCCAAGATCAAGGGCCAGGGCGGCGGCTCGCTGTTCCTCAAGAGCCACCCGAAGTCCGAGCACCTGTACGTGGACACGCCGCTCAACCCCGATCCCAAGCTGTCGCAGTCGGTGGCGGTGTACGACGTCAAGAACCTCGACAAGGGCTTCACCGTGCTGCCCATCGCCGAGTGGGCGGGCCTCAACGACGGCGGCGCCATGCGCGTGGTGCAGCCGGAGTTCAACAAGAACGGCGACGAGGTGTGGTTCTCCGTGTGGTCCGCCAAGGACAAGCAAAGCGCCCTGGTGGTGGTGGACGACAAGACGCTCAAGCTCAAGGCCGTGATCAAGGACCCGCGCCTGGTCACGCCCACGGGCCACTTCAACGTCCACAACACGCAGCACGACATCTACTGAGTTGAGTGGGTGCGGCCACAACGGCCCGCGCCTTGGCCCCGGCCTGCTTTGCACGACCCCGCAGCCTCTTGGCCAGCGGGATTGGGCCGAGGGCTTTCACGCCAGCAGACCCAACCTGGAGAAGACCAGCATGAAATCCCTGCTCATGGGCAGCGCCGCCGCGGTGGCCGCGCTGCTGTCCGCGCCCGCCTTCGCCGACGTGGACGCGTCGCTGAACAAGGCCGGCTGCATGGCCTGCCATGCCAAGGACAAGAAGGTCGTGGGCCCGTCCTTCAAGGACATCGCCGCCAAGTACAAGGGCCAGGACGTCACCGCCCAGCTCATGGACAAGGTGTGCAAGGGCGGCGCCGGCAGCTTCGGCCCCATCCCCATGTCGCCCAACGGGCCGGACAAGATAGGCGACACCGAGCTCAAGGCGGCGGTGGAGCAGATTCTCAAGTCCTGAACGCCAGGCACCGCATGAGGCCGCAGCTTTTCGCCCTCGCGCTGGCCCTGGCCTGTGCCGGCGCCGCCGCACAGGACGTGCCCGCCGCGCGCCAGGCCGAGCTGCTGCGGCTGCTGCGCCAGGACTGCGGCTCCTGCCACGGCATGCGCCTGACCGGCGGCTTGGGGCCCGCCCTCACGCGCCAGGCGCTGGCGGCCCTGCCGCCGGACAGCCTGGCCGCCACCATCTACCACGGCCGGCCGGGCACGCCCATGCCGCCGTGGAACCGCTTCATGAGCGCCGACGAGGCGCAGTGGCTCGCCCGCCAGCTTCTCGCGGGCGTGCCGGAGGTTTCCCCATGATCCAACGCCGCCACTGGCTGCGGGCCGCCGCGGGCGGCGCCGCGCTGCTGGGCCTGGCCGGCTGCGCCTCGGCGCCCTCCCCGCTGTCGGCCCCATCGTGGGCCGCGCCCTCGGCCGGCACGGGCGACCTGGGCGTGGTGGTGGAGCGCGCCAGCGGCCGCCTGGCCATCGTCAACACCAGCGAGCCACGCGTGCTGGGCCGCGTGGACGGCCTGGGAGACCTCTCGCACGCCTCCGTGGTGTTCTCGCGCGACGCGGCCAGCGCCTTCGTCTTCGGCCGCGACGGCGCGCTCAGCCGCGTGGACCTGCTGCAAATGAAGCTCACCGGCCGCGTCATGCAGGCCGGCAACTCCATAGGCGGCGCCATCTCGCAGGACGGGCGCCTGGTGGCCGCGCAGAACTACCAGCCCGGCGGCATCAAGGTGTTCGACGCGCGCACGCTCGCCGCCGTGGCCGACATCCCGGCCGTGGGCGCCGACGGCAAGCCCTCGCGTGTGGTGGGCCTGGCCGACCTGCCGGGCTCGCGCTTCATCTACGCGCTCTTCGACGCGGGCGAAATCTGGATCGCCGACCTGTCCGAGCCCAAGGCGCCGCGCCTCACCAAATTCCGCGACGTCGGCCGCCAGCCCTACGACGCGCTGGTCACGCCCAACGGGCGGCACTACATCGCCGGCCTCTTCGGCGAGGACGGTTTATCTCTCATCGACCTGTGGGACGACGCGCCGCGCGCGCGCCGCATCCTGGCCGGCTACGGCCGCGGCGAGGCGCCGCTGCCGGTGTTCAAGATGCCGCACCTGCGCGGTTGGGCCGTGGCCGGGCGCCACGCCTACCTGCCCGCCATAGGCCGGCACGAGGTGCTGGTGGTGGACACCGAGACCTGGGCCGAGGTGGACCGCATCGCCGTGGCCGGGCAGCCGGTGTTCGTGATGGCGCGCCCGGACGGCCGCCAGGTGTGGGTGAACTTCGCCGTGCCGGACTACCAGCGCGTGCAGGTCATAGACACGCCCTCGCGCCGCGTGGTGCGCACGCTGGAGCCGGGCGCGGCCGTGCTGCACCTGGAATTCACGCCGCGCGGCGAGGCGGTGTGGATCAGCTCGCGCGACGCCAACCGCGTCTCCGTCGTGGACACGGCCAGCTTCCAGACGCTGGCCCAACTGCCGATGGAAGCGCCCAGCGGCATCTTCTTCACCAGCCGGGCCGGGAGGGTGGGATTGTGAAAACCACTTGCCAACCGGCGGCCGGGACAGCGTTCGTGGATGCCTGCTTTCGCGGGCATGACGGGGTGTTGCGGGCCGGAAAGGTGGCGCCATGAACGCCCGTTTGCACCTGCTCAACGACTGGCAGCACGGCTTTCCGCTGCTGCCCCAGCCCTTCGACGCCGTGGGCCGGCAACTGGGCTGCGGCGCCCGCGAGGTGCTGCAGCACTACCGCGCGCTGCAGGCCGAAGGGAGCTTGAGCCGCATAGGCGGCGTGTTCGCCGCGGGTGCGGGCGGCGCGGCGCTGCTGTGCGCCTATGCCGTGGAGCCCGTGCGGCTGGACGGGGTGGCCGCCGTCGTCTCGGCCCACCCCGGCGTCAACCACAACTACGAGCGCGAGCACCGCTTCAACCTCTGGTTCGTGATGACGGGCGTGGACGCGCAGGCCGTGGAGCGAGCCGTGGACGCGCTGGATGCCGACACGGGATTGCGCGCGCTGCGCCTGCCCATGCAGCGCGCCTACCGCATAGACCTGGGTTTTGACCTGCTGCAGGCGCCGCGCCCACGCCGCATGGCGTTGGCCCCTTCGCCGCTTTCCCCGGCGGCGCCCGTGGCCGACGCCGACCGCGCGCTGGCCGCCCTGGCCGGCGAGGGCCTGCCGCTGGTGGAGCAGCCCTATGCCGCCTGGGCCGCCGGGCTGGGCCGCGACACCGGCGCGGTGCTGGACACGCTGCAGGGCTGGCTCGCGCGCGGCACGCTGCGCCGCTTCGGCGTGGTGGTGCGCCACCACGAGCTGGGCATCAGCCACAACGCCATGTGCGTCTTCGACGTGGCCGACGAGCAGGTGGACGCCGCCGGCGCGCTGCTGGCGCAGCAGCCGGGCGTGACGCTGTGCTACCGCCGCCGCCGCGCCCAGGCCTGGCCCTACAACCTCTACGCCATGGTGCACGGCCGCGAGCGCGCACAGGTGCTGGCGCAACTGGCCTGCGCCGCCGCCGCGGCCGGCCTGCACGACGCGCCGCGCGCCGTGCTCTTCAGCCGCCGCCGTTTCATGCAGCGCGGCGCGCGCTACTTCGGCAGCCCAAAGGAGCTTCAACATGCATGAACCCGACTTCGCGGCGCCCCTGTGCGCCGCCGACGACGGCCGCGCAGAGGACGCCTTGCCCGCGCTCAGCGCCGCCGACATCCTGCTCATAGAGCACCTGCACGGCGGCTTTCCACTGTCCGAGCGCCCGTTCGCCGAGGTCGGCGCGCATCTGGGCATGGACGAGGCGCAGGTGCTGCAGCGGCTGCACCGGCTGCTGGCGCGCGGGCAACTCACGCGCTTTGGGCCGCTGTTCCAGATCGAGCGCGCCGGGGGCCTGTTCGTCCTGGCCGCCATGGAGGTGCCGGAATCGGACTTCGACACCGTGGCCGCACTGCTGCACGCCATGCCGGAGGTGGCGCACAACTACCGGCGCGAGCACCGGCTCAACATGTGGTTCGTCATCGCGGCGGAGACGCCCGCGGCGGCGCAGGAGGCGCTGGGCCGCATCGCCTTCGCCACGGCGCTGCAGGTGCACGCCTTCCCCAAGGAGCGCGAGTACCACGTGGAGCTGCGGCTGCCGCTGCGTGCCGGCGCCTGGGGCATGGACTTGCCCGCGGCCCAGCCCGCGCCGCAGCCCGCGCAGGTTGCGCACGCAGCGGCGTCGCGTCCCTTGACCGACTTCGAGCGCGCCCTGGTGGCGGCCACGCAAAGCGGGCTGCCGCTGGTGGAGCGCCCCTACGAGGCCGTGGCCGCCACGCTGGGCACGTCATCCGCCACCGTGCGCGCCGCGCTGCAGGACATGCTCGCGCGCGGCCTCATACGCCGCATCGGCGCCGTGCCCCACCACGTGCGCCTGGGCTTCACCGCCAACGGCATGAGCGTGTGGGACGTGGACGACGACCAGGTGGACGCCCTGGGCGAGGCCGTGGGCCGGCTGCCCGGCGTGAGCCACTGCTACCGCCGCCCGCGCCGCCCGGGCTGGCCCTACAACCTGTTCGCCATGCTGCACGGGCGCTCGCGCACCTCGGTGCACGCCCAGGCCGAGGCCGTGGCCGAGCTGTTGGGCGCGGCCTGCCGCAGCCACGACATCCTCTTTTCCAGCGCGGTGCTCAAGAAGACCGGGCTGCGCCTGCACCCGCAGGGGGTTTGACCATGTTCCGCATCTCCCACTACATGCACGCGCTGGCCCAGGCCGAGCGCACGGGCACCTATGCGCTGGCCGAGGGCCGCAAGCCGCGCGGGCCGGTCGTGATCTGGAACCTCATCCGCCGCTGCAACCTCACCTGCAAGCACTGCTACGCCCTCTCGGCCGACCACGACTACGCGGGCGAGCTGGACACGGCAGAAGTCTTCACGGTCATGGACGACCTGAAAGCCTTCGGCGTGCCGGTGCTCATCCTCTCCGGCGGCGAGCCGCTGCTGAGGCCGGACATCCTGGACATCGCCCGCCGCGCGCTGCAGCAGCGCTTCTACGTGGGCCTGTCCACCAACGGCACGCTGATCGACGCGGCGTGGGCCGAGCGCATCGCGCAGGTGGGCTTCAACTACGTGGGCATCAGCCTGGACGGCCTGCAGGCGGTGCACGACCGCTTCCGCCGCCTGCAAGGCGCGTTCGACCGCAGCTTGAATGCCGTGCGGCTGCTGCGCGACCGCGGCGTGCGCGTGGGCCTGCGCTTCACCATGACGGACATGAACGCCGCCGACCTGCGCCCGCTGCTGGAGCTCATGCGCGCCGAAGGCATCCCCAAGTTCTACTTCTCGCACCTGAACTACGCCGGGCGCGGCAACCTGCACCGCGGGCGCGACGCGCGCTTCGAGGCCACGCGCGAGGCGCTGGAGCTGATCTTCGACCGCGCCTGGGAGGACGCGCGCCGCGGCGGCGGCGAGGAGTACGTCACCGGCAACAACGACGCCGACGGGCCCTTCCTGCTGCGGTGGGCCGCCAGGCAGCTGCCGCACTGGCTGCCCCACCTGCAGTTGCACCTGCGCCAATGGGGCGGCAACGCCTCCGGCCTCAACGTGGCCAACATCGACAACCTGGGCCACGTGCACCCGGACACCATGTGGTGGCACCACGACTTGGGCAGCGTGCGCGAGCGGCCCTTCTCCGCCATCTGGAACGACCTGTCCGACCCGCTCATGGCCGGCCTCAAGCAGCAGCCGCGCGCCGTGCAGGGCCGCTGCGCGGGTTGCCAGTACCTGGACATCTGCGGCGGCAACACCCGCGTGCGCGCGCAGCAGCTCACCGGCGACCCGTGGGCCGAGGACCCGGGCTGCTATCTCGACGACGCCGAGATCGGCCTGGCGCAGCCGGGCAAGCGCGTGGCGATCACGCCGTTCAGCTACCAGCCGCACTGAGGGCGCCATGGGCACAAGAAAGTTGGGCCAACGCCGGCACGCCACACAAAATAGCTCGTCATGCCCGCGAAAGCGGGCATCCACGCGTGCCGAAACGGCAGCCCCGGACAAGCCATCGTCAGGCAAAGCCTCGCCAGGGGAACAGTCCCGTCGTTCGTGGATGCCCGCTTTCGCGGGCATGACGAAGTGGGGTTCGGCCGCCCTGGCTCACGGCAAGCGCTGGATCGGCCCCCTGGCGCTGGCCGCCGGCCTGGTGGCCATGGGCGTGGACCTGGCCCGCGCCGCCGAGGCGGGCGAGCCGGCCGACAACTCCATCCGCGCCGCCGCGCTCTACCAGGCGCACTGCGCCGCCTGCCACGGCGGGCAGCGCCTGGGCGGCATGGGCCCGGCGCTGCTGCCGCAAAGCCTGGAGCGATTGAAGCCCGCCGAGGCGCGCCAGGTCATCACCCACGGCCGCGCCGCCACGCAGATGCCGGCCTTCGGAGAAAAACTCGCCGCCGAGGACGTGCAGGCGCTGGCTGCCTGGATCTACGCCCCCGTCTCGCCCGCGCCCACGTGGGGCGAGGCCGCCATACGCGCCTCGCGCACCGCGGCGCCCAACGCGAAGGAGCTGCCCGCCAAGCCGGCATGGAAGGCCGACCCTATGAACCTGTTCGTGGTGGTCGAGGGCGGCGACCACCACGTGTCGCTGGTGGACGGCGACCGTTTCGAAGTCATCCACCGCTTCGCCTCGCGCTTCGCGCTGCACGGCGGGCCGAAGTTCAGCCCGGACGGGCGCTTCGTGTACTTCGGCTCGCGCGACGGCTGGATCACCAAGTACGACCTGTGGAACCTGCAGGTGGTGGCCGAGGTGCGCGCGGGCCTGAACATGCGCAACGTGGCCGTGAGCGGCGACGGAAAGTGGCTCATGGCCGCCAACTACCTGCCGCACACGCTGGCCCTCTTCGACGCGGCGCTGAACCTCGTCAAGACCTACGCCGCCACGACGCTGGACGGCCAGGCCAGCTCGCGCGTGTCGGCTGTCTACGACGCCGCGCCGCGCAAGAGTTTCGTCGTCGCACTCAAGGACATCCCGGAGCTGTGGGAGATCAGCTACGACCCCCAGGCCGAGCCCATCTTCGACGGCTACGTGCACGACTACAGACAAGGCGAGGCCATCGCCCAGCCCGGCACGTTCGGCATTCGCCGCACGCTGCTGGACGAGCCTTTGGACGACTTCTTCTTCGACCAAAGCTATGCCCATGCCCTGGGCGCGACACGCCCGCGCACCGCCGCCCCGGGCGACGCGCAGGCGCCCACGCAAGCCCCGCCCACGGCGCAGGTGGTGAACCTCGACATCCGCCGCAAGATCGCCGAGCTGCCCATTGCCGGCATGCCGCACCTGGGGTCGGGCATCACCTTCCCCTTCAAGGGCAGCACGGTGCTGGCCAGCCCCAACCTGCAAGGCGGCGCGGTGGACGTGATCGACATGAAGACCTGGCGGCCGCTGCAGCGCATCGCCACGCCGGGCCCGGGCTTCTTCATGCGCAGCCACGAGGCCACGCCCTACGCCTGGACCGATTCCATGATGAGCCCGGGCGCCCGGGACACGCTCACCCTCATAGACAAGCGCACGCTGCAGGTGGCCGCGCAGATACGCGAGCCCGGCCGCACCCTGGCCCACACCGAGTTCACCCGGGACGGCCGCTTCGCCCTGGTGAGCTTGTGGGAGATGGACGGCGCCCTCATCGTCTACGACGCGCAAACGCTCAAGGAGGTCAAGCGCCTGCCCATGAGCAAGCCCGTGGGCAAGTACAACGTGTGGAACAAGATCACGCGCTCGGAAGGGACGTCGCACTGAGGCGGCAGCGCGCCTTGAAAAAGCCGCCGGCAGCGCACCGCTGCGAGGCTGGCTTGGCGAGCGCCTGCCCTCGCAAGGTCCCTTGCCCTGGCCCCGGGAAATCCCCCCGGCACGCGCATTGCCGTCCAAGCCCTGTCTTTGTGAAGTCCTGACAGGAGATGCCCGTGGGTTCCATCAATACCAGCGGTCTGGCCGCCCAACCGCGCCCGGCCGCCGCGTCCGGCGGGTTCGACGTGCTCGTGGTCGGTGCCGGCTTTGCCGGCAGCGTGCTGGCCGAGCGGTTGGCCAGCCAGCTCGGACTGCGCGTGCTCGTGTGCGACAAGCGCCCACACATCGGCGGCAATGCCCACGACCGCTACGACGACGCCGGACTGCTCGTCCACCCCTACGGCCCGCACATCTTCCACACCAACTCGGCCGAGGTCTTCGACTACCTCTCGCGCTTCACCGAGTGGCGCCCCTACCAGCACCGCGTGCTCGCCAGCGTGGACGGCCAGCTGCTGCCCATGCCCATCAACCTCGACACCGTCAACCGCCTCTACGGCATGAACCTCACGGCGCAGCAGATGGAGGCCTTCCTCGCCTCCATGGCCGAGAAGCTGGAGAGCGTGAAGACCTCCGAGGACATGGTGGTCAGCAAGGTCGGCCGCGACCTCTACAACAAGTTCTTCCGCGGCTACACGCGCAAGCAATGGGGGCTGGACCCCTCGGAGCTCGACGCCAGCGTCACCGCGCGCGTGCCCACCCGTTGTAACCGCGACGACCGCTACTTCACCGACACCTTCCAGGCCATGCCGCGCGCGGGCTACACCCGCATGTTCGAGCGCATGCTCGCGCACCCGAACATCAAGGTGATGCTCAACACCGACTACCGCGAGATCGAGCACGTCTTCCCGTGGCGGCACATGGTCTACACCGGCCCCATCGACGCCTACTTCGACTACCGCCACGGCAAGCTGCCCTACCGCAGCCTGCGCTTCGAGCACCAGACGCTGCCGCAGGAGCACTTCCAGAGCGTGGGCACCGTCAACTTCCCCAACGACTACGCCTACACCCGCGTGACGGAGTTCAAGCACCTCACCGGCCAGGCGCACGCGCAGACCTCCGTGGTCTACGAGTTCCCCTGCGACGAGGGCGACCCCTACTACCCCGTGCCGCGGCCGCAGAACGCCGAGCTCTACCGCCTCTACCAGGCCGAGGCCGAGCAGGTGCCCAACGTGAGCTTCGTGGGCCGGCTGGCGACCTACAAGTACTACAACATGGACCAGGTCGTGGCCCAGGCGCTCACCACCTTCCGCAAGCTCAAGGCGCAGCTCGGCGGCGAGGCCGCCGAGCCGGTGGCGCTGGCGCCCGAGACCCTTGTGCCTGCGGCTTCCACGGCCGCGGGCCGCACGCGGCGCGAAGCCTCCTTGCCGCACGCGCCGCTCAACGGCAGCGCTGCCACCTGACGCGATGGCCGGGCTGGAGCTGTGGGCCGCCCCCGAGGCGACCGTCAACCGCATAGGCGATCGCTACATCGACCAGCTCGAATGCAGCGGTTTCAACCACCGCCTGGACGACCTGGACCGGCTGGCCTCCTTGGGCGCCAGGCGTGTGCGCTTCCCCATCCTGTGGGAGCGCACCGAGCAGGCCGACGGCACGCTGGACTTCACGTGGGCCGACGCGCGCATGGCGCGGCTGCGCGAGCTTGGGCTGGAGCCCATCGTGGGCTTGCTGCACCACGGCAGCGGCCCGCGCCACACCAGCCTGCTGGACGACGCCTTCCCGGGCAAGCTCGCCGCCTTCGCCCGCGCCGTGGCCGAGCGCTACCCCTGGGCCACGCTGTGGACGCCGGTCAACGAGCCCGTCACCACGGCGCGCTTTTCAGGCCTCTACGGCATCTGGTATCCGCACCGCGCCGACGGCCGCAGCTTCGTGCGCGCCCTCATGAACGAGGTGATGGGCACGGCCGCGGCGATGCGCGCGCTGCGCGAGGCGCAGCCCGCGGCCCGCCTGGTGCAGACCGAGGACATAGGCTTCATCCACTCCACGCCGCCACTGCAGTACCAGGCCCGCCACGACAACGCCCGCCGCTGGCTGGCCCTGGACCTGCTGGCCGGCCGCGTGGACGAGCACCACCCCCTGCGCGGCTACCTGCTGGACCACGGCGCCACGCCGCGGGAGCTGGACGCGCTGCGCGAGGCCCCCGAGGCCGACATGCTCATCGGCGTGAACCACTACATCACCAGCGAGCGCTTCCTGGACCACCGGCTGGAGCGCTACCCGGCGCACCTGCACGGCGGCAACGGCCGCGACCGCTACGTGGACACCGAGGCCGTGCGCGTGCTGGGCGCGCACGTGGGCGGCTTCGAGGCGCGGCTGCGCGAGGTGGCGGCACGCTACCCCGGGCACGAGCTGGCCATCACCGAGGTCCACATCGGCTGTACCCGCGAGGAGCAGATGCGCTGGCTGGCGCAGGCCTGGAGCGCCGCCCAAGCGCTGCGCTCGCGCGGCGTCAAGCTGCGCGCGCTCACGCTGTGGGCGGCCTTCGGCACCTTCGACTGGGACAGCCTGCTCACCCGGCCGCGTGGCCACTACGAAAGCGGCGCCTGGGACGTGCGCGGCCCAACGCCGCGCGAAACCGCGCTGGCCGCCCTGGCGCGCGACCTGGCCGCCGGGCGCGAGCCCTCGCACCCGGTGCTGCAAGGCGCGGGCTGGTGGCATCGCGAGGAGCGCCACGTCTACCTGCCCCACGGCGAGGTGCAAAGCCGGCGCTGCGGCGGGCCACCCGTGCTCATCGTGGGCGCGCGCGGCACGCTGGGCCAGGCCTTCGCGCGGCTGTGCCGCCAACGCGGCCTGCCCTACCGGCTGCTGCGCCGCGAGGAGCTGGACATCACCCGCGGCGCAGCCGTGCGCGCGCTGCTGCAATCCAGCGGCGCTTGGGCCGTCATCAATGCCGCGGGCTACGTGCGCGTGGACGACGCCGAAGACGACCCGCGCCAGTGGCACGACAACGCCCTGGGGCCCATGGCGCTGGCGCGCGCCTGCGGCCATGCCGGCGTGCCGGTGCTCACCTTCTCCAGCGACCTCGTCTTCGACGGCCGCCAGCAGCGCCCCTACCGCGAGAGCGATCCCGTCAACCCGCTCAACGCCTACGGCCGCGCCAAGGCCCGCGCCGAGCGGGCGCTGGCGCGCGTGCCGGGCTCGCTGGTGGTGCGCACCAGCGCCTTCTTCGGCCCCTGGGACCGCCACAACTTCCTGCACCTGGGGCTGGAGCGGCTTGCGCGCGGCGAGACCTGGACGGCGCCGGACGACCAGATCGTCTCGCCCACGTATGTGCCCGACTTGGTCAACGCCTGCCTGGACCTGCTGGTGGATGGGCAGAAGGGGCTGTGGCACGTGGCCAACCGCGGCGCGCTGAGCTGGTACGCGCTGGCCTGCGCCGCGGCCGAGGCCGCCGGCCACCCGTGCGCACTGGTGCGTGCCGTGGACAGCGGCTCGCTGGGC
Organism: Azohydromonas lata; assembly: GCF_034427735.1. Taxonomy (NCBI): domain Bacteria; kingdom Pseudomonadati; phylum Pseudomonadota; class Betaproteobacteria; order Burkholderiales; family Sphaerotilaceae; genus Azohydromonas; species Azohydromonas lata. The sequence continues at coordinate 17,838 of NZ_JAXOJX010000022.1, read as the reverse complement.
CTGCGCGCCGCGCGCCCGCCCTACAGCGCCCTCACCAGCGAGCGCGGCGAGCTCACGCCGCGGCTGGAAGACGCGCTGCAGCGCTTCCTGGCCGAAGCCCCGCAGCGGCTGCACGAGGGCGCCCCGGCGCCGGCCTTCGGCCTGTAAGCGCCCTGGGCCACCGCGGCGGCGGGCTGGCCGCTTTTTTGCCGGACGCCCCGTTGATCCCGTGGCGCCGCGGCGATCCGGCGTCCGCCCAACGGCCGCTTTCGCGCACGTTCTAAACGCGGATCGCTTTCAACAGCGTGACAAACGCACTTTTTCGCGCGGTGTGCGAACAGCAAGCAACACCGTGACACCCGCAAGAAATTTCTAGTTACATTGAAGCCAAACGGCAAACCGCGCCTGGTCGCGGAGTGCTTTTTTGCCCGTCACACCACCACAGCGGGCAGCGGCTTGTCCATGTGCGGGCCGGCCTGTCCAAGCCCCAGGAGGACGACCATGCCGGCCTGTTTGCCGCCCGTTGCACGCCGCTGCCGCACTGAAGCTGCGCCGCGGTTTTCGTTGCCCGCCACGCTGGAGCGCGGACTATGAGCGCGCGCAACCCCATATCGCCCGCGCGCATGACCGTGGCGCAGCGCCTGTCACTGGCCTTCGGCCTGGTGGTGCTGGTGCTGCTGGCGGTGGCGGGCGCCTCGCTCTACACCGCGCTGAAGCTGGAAGACGCGGAACGCACCAACACCCGCACCGGGGAGGCCGCCACCACGGCCGACGACATGCTGCGCGACATGCTGGCCATGCAGGGCGGTGCGCGCGGCTTCCTGCTCAGCGGCGACGAGCGCTTCCTGGCCGCCTGGGACGATGGCCACAAGTCCTTCGAGAAGCACCTGGCCGGGGCACGCGCCCTGGTGGCCGACGAGCCGGCCCAGCTCAAGCGGCTGGAGGGCATGGACGCCCGCCGCGTCGAGTTCGAGAAGGTGATCACGCCGCTGCTCCAGGAACGCCGCGAGATCGCCTCCGGCAGGGGCCTGCTGGCCGACCTGGTGGGCACCTTCATGGAAGGCCTGGACCAGGCCGCCATGGACAACTTCCGCGCCGTGCACGATGAATTCGACAAGGCGCAGCGCGAGGCCGCGGCCGCCAGCATCGCCACGGCCCAGCGCACGCGCGGCATCAACATGGTCGTGCTCATCGCCGGGCCGCTGCTGGCCATAGGCCTGGCGGTGGGCCTGGGCGTGTGGATCACGCGCAGCATCACGCGGCAGCTCGGCGGCGAGCCCGAGGAAGCCACGCGCGTGGCGCGCGACATCGCCCAGGGCGACCTCTGCAGCGACGTGGCCCGCCACGGCGCGGCCGAGGGCAGCCTCATGGCCGCCATGGCCGCCATGCGCGCGCAACTGGTGAGCACCGTGGGCGAAGTGCGCCGCAACGCCGAGGGCGTGGCCTCCGCCAGCGCCCAAATCGCCCAGGGCAACCACAACCTGAGCCAGCGCACCGAGCAGCAGGCCACGGCGCTGCAGCAGACCGCCGCCTCCATGGACGAGCTCGGCAGCACCGTGCGCCACAACGCCGACAACGCGCAGCAGGCCAACCAGCTCGCCCAGGGCGCCTCGGACGTGGCCGTCAAGGGCGGCGCGGTCGTGGCGCAGGTGGTGGACACCATGCGCGGCATCGAGGAGAGCTCGCGCAAGATCGCCGACATCATCAACGTCATCGACGCCATCGCCTTCCAGACCAACATCCTGGCCCTGAACGCCGCGGTGGAAGCCGCGCGCGCCGGCGAGCAGGGCCGCGGCTTCGCCGTGGTGGCCGGCGAGGTGCGCACCCTGGCGCAGCGCAGCGCCACGGCGGCCAAGGAGATCAAGGGCCTGATCACCGACAGCGTCAGCCGCGTGGACCAGGGCTCGGCACTGGCCGACCAGGCCGGCCACACCATGGAAGAAGTCGTGGCCGCCATCAAGCGCGTCACCGACCTCGTGGGCGAGATCAGCCACGCCAGCGTCGAGCAAAGCCAGGGCGTGGCCCAGGTGGCCGAAGCCGTCAGCGGCATGGACCGCGCCACGCAGCAGAACGCCGCGCTGGTGGAGGACAGCGCCGCCGCCGCCGAGCGGCTGCGCACCCAGGCCCAGCACCTGGTGGAGGCGGTGGCGGTGTTCCGCCTGGACGGCGGCGCGCAGTCCTTCGCCTACGGCGCGCCCACGGCCCCGGCGGCGGCCTACACGCCCATGGCGCCCTCCACGACGCCATACGCGACCAAGGCCAGGCCGGACGCGCCGGCACCCCGGGCCTCACGCCTGGCCCCGCCCGCGCAGCCTGCCCTGCCGGCCGGCCGCGACACGCCGTCGCCCCGCGCCATGCAAAGCGACGACAGCGCGGAGTGGACCTCGTTCTGACCCCGGCCGCCGTCTGAGCCCCGGCCCGCCGGGCCGCAGCGCCGCCAGCCCCCGCCGCCAGCACGGCCACGGAGCTGGCGGTTTTTTTTCGTCTCATGCGCATCTCATGCACACAGAAAATCCAAGCATGAAAACATCAGACATTTGTCAAGAGGTAAAACACAAGTGTTACTAAGCTTGATGTAAAGTTCTGTGACTAGATTGCATCGGATCGCACGCACCCCCGTCGCATCCCATGAAACTCGTGAATTTCCGCATTGGCCAGCGCTTGGCCGCCGCTTTTGGCGTGATCGTGGCCATGGCGCTGGCTTCAGCCGCGCTGGGCGTCCACCAGCTCGCCCGCATACAGGACAACCTGGACCGCGTCGTCGAGGACAGCAACGTGAAGATCGCGCTGTCGCACGAGATGAACGACGCCATCCACCGGGTGCTGCGCTCCATGCGCACGCTCATGCTGCTGGAGGACAAGGCCGCTGTGGAGGCCGAGGTGACGCGCATCGCCGAGTACCGCAGCGCCTACGACGCGGCACGCCAGGCGCTGGACGCGCTGCCCGCCGACGAGGAGATCAAGGCCCGCTTCGCGCAGGTGGACGAGGCGCGCAACGCCACGCGCGGCATCAACACCCAGGTGGTGCAACTGGCGCTGGCCGGCCAGCGCCAGGAGGCCCTGGCGCTGCTGCTGACCGAGTCGCAGCCGCGCACGCAGCGCTGGCAGGACCTGCTGCAGGACAGCATCCGGCTGCAGGAGGCGGCCAATGCGCACAGCAACGCCCAGGCGCGCGAGGCCTACGCCTGGGCGCGCAACGAGCTCGTGAGCGGCGCGCTGCTGATGCTGGCGGCCTCGGTGCTGCTGGCCTGGCGCATCACGCGCTCCATCACCGTGCCGCTGCGCCGCGCCTGCGAAGTGGCGCTGCGCGTGGCCGAGGGTGACCTGACCCAGGGCGTGCGGGCCGAGGGCCGCGACGAGGCCGCGCAGCTCCTGGGCGCGCTGGCTGTCATGGAGGATCGCCTCACCAGCACCGTGGCCCACGTGCGGCGCAACGCCGAGGGCGTGGCCACGGCCAGCGCCCAGATCTCGCAGGGCAACCTGGACCTGAGCCAGCGCACCGAGGAGCAGGCCTCCTCGCTGCAGCAGACCGCCGCCTCCATGGACCAGCTCGGCGGCGCCGTGCGCCACAACGCCGACACCGCGCAGCAAGCCAACCAGCTCGCGCAGGGCGCCTCGGACGTCGCCGTCCAGGGCGGCCAGGTCGTGGCGAAGGTGGTGGACACCATGCGCGGCATCGAGGAAAGCTCGCGCCGCATCGCCGACATCATCGGCGTCATCGACGGCATCGCCTTCCAGACCAACATCCTCGCGCTCAACGCCGCGGTGGAAGCGGCACGCGCCGGCGAGGCCGGCCGCGGCTTCGCCGTGGTGGCCGGCGAGGTGCGCGCCCTGGCGCAGCGCAGCGCGGGGGCCGCGCGCGAGATCAAGGACCTCATCGGCGTGAGCGTGCAGCGCGTGGGCGAAGGCTCGGCGCTGGCCGACCAGGCCGGGCAGACCATGCAGGACGTGGTCAGCGCCATCAAGCGCGTGACGGACCTCATGGGCGAGATCAGCCACGCCAGCCTGGAGCAAAGCCAGGGCGTGTCCCAGGTCGGCGAGGCCGTGGGCCAGATGGACCGCGTCACGCAGCAGAACGCCGCGCTGGTGGAGGAAAGCGCCGCCGCGGCCCAAAGCCTGAGCTCGCAGGCGCAGCGCCTGGTGGAGGCGGTGGCGGTGTTCCGCCTGGCGCAGCACGCACCGGCGCTGGCGGCGGCCTGAGCCGCCGGCGCGGCCCCGCGCGGGCCGCGCCGAACGCCTCAGCGCGGCACGACGAAGGTGGTCTTTTCGCTCACGGCCTGCCGGCTGCCGTCCGGCAGCAGCCGCGAGACTTCGATCACCACGGGGCTGGAGCGGCCCTGCCGCTGCATCGCCTCTTCGGCCGGCAGCTGCAGCCGCAGCGGCAGCGAGCCGATCTGCGCGGGCGCCACCTCCAGCTCGGCCGGGCCCACCAGCATGAGGCCGGGCAGCCCGCTGGCGCTCACGCTGAAGCGGCCCGCGCTCTCGGAGCCGTTCATGAGCTGCAGCCGGTAGACGTTCTCCACGCGGCCGTCCTCGACCTGGCGGGCCAGGATGTTGCGGTCCTTGATCAGGTCCACGTGGAAGGGGCTGCGCAGCGCCAGGCTGGCCACGAAGGCGATGCCCACGGCCGCCAGCAGCGCGCCGTAGATGAGCACGCGCGCTCGCAGCACGCGCTTGAACATCTGCCCGCGCGAGAGCTTTTGCGTCACGCCGTTCTCGGTGGAGTAGCGGATGAGCCCCTTGGCGTAGCCCATCTTGTCCATCACGCCGTCGCAGACGTCGATGCACGCGGCGCAGCCAATGCACTCGGCCTGCAGCCCGTTGCGGATGTCAATGCCCGTTGGGCAGACCTGCACGCACAGCCCGCAGTCGATGCAGGAGCCCAGGCCCATGGCCTTGGGGTCGGCCTTCTTGGAGCGCGAGCCGCGCGGGTCGCCCCGGCCCGCGTCGTAGGTGATGATCATCGAGTCGCGGTCGATGAGCGCGCTCTGGAAGCGGGCGTAGGGGCACATGTAGCTGCACACCTGCTCGCGCATGAAGCCGGCGTTGCCCCAGGTGGCAAAGCCGTAGAACAGCACCCAGAACGCCTCCCAGCCCGTGAGGCTGGCCGTGGCCAGCTCGGCCGCGAGCGTGCGTATGGGCGTGAAGTAGCCGACGAAGGTGAACCCGGTGACGAGGGCGATGGCAATCCAGGCCACGTGCTTGCTGCCCTTGCGCAGCAGCTTCTGGCCGCTCCAGGGCGCCTTGTCCAGCTTCATGCGGGCGATGCGGTCGCCCTCGGCCTTGCGCTCCACCCACATGAAGATCTGCGTGTAGACCGACTGCGGGCAGGCGTAGCCGCACCACAGCCGCCCGGCCACGGCGGTGAAGAAGAACAGGCCCAGGGCCGAGAGCACCAGCAGCGCGGTGAGGTAGATGAGGTCCTGCGGATGCAGCACCAGGCCGAAGAGGAAGAAGCGGCGTTGCTCCAGGTCGAACAGCAGGGCCTGGCGGCCGTTCCACTGCAGCCAGGGCGCGCCGTAGAAGAAGAGCTGCGTGAGCCACACCATCACCCAGCGCCAGCGCGCAAACCAGCCGTCCACGGACTTGGGATAGATCTTGGCCTGCTTCTGGAAGAGGGACGCCGGCTGTATCGGAATGACGGTGGGGCTCTTGCTCACGGGGACTGCCTTCAGAGATGCGCGCGCAATGTATCTTTGTATGGATGCCGCAGCGTCCCGCCCGGCGTTGCGCGCACCGCGGCGGCGTGACGACTTGCCGCCCGCCCGGCGGCAAAGGCACTAGTGCGAAAGAACTAGCCCGGCACGGGCACGGCCGGGAGGGCGCGCACCAGGCGTATGGGCTGCGGCGCGGCGGCACCGGTGCCGGGCAGCACGTCGGCCAGGCAATGGGCGTCCAGGTGCTGCATGAAGCGCTGCAGCGCGCCGTCGAGCACGCCGGTGAGCGCGCAGCGGCCGTGCAGCAGGCAACCCGACGGCGCCTCGGCCGCGGCCGCGTCCAGGCACTCGACCAGGGCGAAGTCGCTTTCCATGCAGCGCACCACGGTGCCCAGCGGGATGTCCTGCGGCGGCCTGGCCAAGCGCATGCCGCCGCCCTTGCCGCGCACGGTCTCCAGCCAGCCGCCCAGGGCCAGGCGGTGCGTGACCTTCATGAGGTGGGCCTCGGAGATGCCGTAGGCGCGCGCCACCTCGGCGATGGTGCAAAGGCGGTTCGGGTTCTGCGCCACGTGCAGCAGCAGCCGCAGGGCGTAATCGGTCATGGCGGTCAGTCGCATGGCGTCATCCTGCCTTGCCGTCCAGGCGCGCGCGGGTGAGCGCGCTCCAGTAGCGCACGGCGTAGAGGCCGAAGCCCGCGCTCCACAGCGCGGCCGAGCACCACAGCGCGTGCACGTACAGCGCCGGCCACAGCAGCGGCAGGCCCACGCGCACGGCGCCGGCGGCCAGCACCAGCGCGTAGCAGGCGACGTCGAAGCGGTCGGCCCGCAGCGCGCGCCCGGTGTGGCCGCGGGCGGTGCGGGTCATCATGGCGATGGTCAGGCCGCCGATGGCGCCCACCGTGAGCGCGTGCGTGGCGAAGGTGCTGGGCAGCAGGTCCAGCGCCGTGGCCGCGCGCAGCGCCAGGTGCAGCGGAATCCACAGGTAGGCCGCGTGCAGCGCCCACACCAGCGGCACGCGCCGGGTCAACAGCGGCTGCCACAGCAGCAGCCGCGCGCCGTGCAGCAGTGCGGCGGCCGCGGCGATGGCGAACACCACCACGCCGGAAAGGCCCAGCGCATCGGCCGCCAGCAGCGCCAGCAGCGTGCCCAGGGCACCCTGCTCCACGCGCGGATGGCGCACGGCCTTCACGCCCGGCACGCCGTTGTTGGTGAACATCGGGATCACCCGGCCGCCCATGACGGCCATCATGAACAGCACCACGTCCAGCGCCACCTGTATGCCGGCCCAACCCGGCAGCGGGCTGAAGCCCAGCCGCTCGGCGTGCACCAGGCCCGCGCCCAGGGCCATCACCACCAGCAGGGCGGCGAAAAAGTAATTGCGCTGGTTCTTGCCGCGGCGCAGCGCCTGGAACAGCGCCCAGGCCGACAGCAATGGGAAAGCCACGTTGGCCACGGCTGCGGCCCAGGCCCAGGGCGTGAGCAGCAGCACGCGCGCTGTAAACCACAGCGCGGCCAGTGCCATGAGGCCAGCGCCGCTGGGCGTGTCCTGCCCCGCCCAATTGCGCCCGGCGGTGAAGAGAAAGCCCACCACCACGGCCAGCGTGAAGCCGAACACCATCTCGTGCGCGTGCCACAGCGGCCCGGGCAGGTAGGGGTGCGGCAGCAGCCCCGTGGACTGCAGCGCCCACAGCGCGATGGACAGCGCCGCGAACGCGCTGGCCAGCAGGTAGAAGGGCCGGAAGCCCAGCGCCCACAGGGCGAAGCCGGGCGGACGCGGCGCGGGCGCGGCGCCGCGCGGCGCCTGCTCCAGTTGCATGATCCTCTTCATGAGCGGGCTCTTTCCATGGCGCGCCAGCGCAGCGCGGCGCGCACCATCACCAGGGCGAACAGCGCCATGGCCATTGCGTTGAGCACGGCGCCCGTTGGGCGCCATGCGGGGCCGGCCAGGCGCAGCACGAGCGAGGCGTGCAGCAGCGCCAGCGGCAGGTAGAAGGCGGCATCGAACTGCACCTTGATGCGCGCCACGGCGGGCAGGATCACGGGGGCATGCCCCATGACCATGCAGAAAATGAACCCCAGGCCCAGCGCGTGCAGCGCCGCGTCGCGGCTGGCCCAGCCCAGCGACAGGCCCAGCCAGGCCACGCCGGCCACGGCCAGCCAGGCGTAGCCGCCCAGCAGGCACAGCGCCATGTAGCGGGTGAGCCCCTTGGCGCGCACCGTCTGGCGCGCGATGTCGAAGCTCATGAACCACAGCGCCAGCGCCACCAGCGCCACGCCGAAGAGCGCGCTCCACAGCGCGGCGCCGGCCAGCAGCGCGCACAGCACGGCCACCAGCAGGGGCTGCGCCGCGGCACGGCGGCGCATGAGCCGCGTCATCTCCAGCCGCTCCGCGGCGATGGTGATGACGAGGAAGGCGAACCACGAGGCCAGCATGGCGTCGTCGTGCAGCCCAACGGTCAGGCGCACGTTGCCCGTGAGCCAGGCCAGCGCCGACACCAGCAGCACGATGGTGTGCGGCGCGGCCTGCCGGTGGACGATGGCGAGGTTCACGCCCGTGAAACCCAGCGCCGCGGCGGTGAACGCCAGCGCGCCGGCTTGCGGCCAGCCCGCCAGCAGCGCCAGGCCGCCGGCCAGGGCCAGGAGCGGCACGGCGAAGGCCGCGCGCGCCTTGAGCGCCACGGCCCGCTCCAGGCTGACCACGGCGCCGAAGAAGCCGCAAATCATCAGCGCCGCGTGCTGCGCGGCGGCCTGGCCGACCAGCACGCCGCCGCCCACGGGCAGCCCCGCGCGCAGCAGCCCGCCGGCCACGGCCAGCAGCAGCAGCGACGCGAGCAGCGGCACCAGCAGCAGGCGGCCCACGCGCAGCGCGCGCGAGGGGCCGGGCTTGCCGGCGCTGCCGCGGCGGCGGGGTTTGGGCAGGACGGCGGCCATGGCGGGGCAGCCTTTCATCACCAGCGCATGAAGCGTCGTGCGCTTTCGCTCATGCGCTCAGGCGTCCACGGCGGCTCGTAGGTGATTTCCACTTCCAGCGGCAGCGCCGCGGGCAGCACCCGGTCGAGCTCGTCCTGCACGTCCTCGACGATGACGTCCGTCACCGGGCAGGCCGCGGAGGTCATGGTCATGAGCACGTGCACGCCCTCCTGCGTGACGCGCACGCGGTAGATCAGGCCCACGTCCACGATGGACAGGGCCACCTCCGGGTCCACCACGCGGCGCAGCGCCTGCGTGACGGGCCCGCGCAGGGCCTCGTCGCCCTCGTAGTCGAAGCGCGGCGCGGCGTCCGCGCCCTGCCCTGCGGTGTCCATGTCAGCCTCCGCAGCAGCCGCCGCAGCAGTGGTCGCGCCGCGCCAGCTTGGTGATGTGCACGCGCCAGGCGGCGGGTCCGCTTTCCACGGCGGTCCAGGTGAAGAGGTTGGGCACCAGGGCGTCGAACTGGCGGCGCAGCGGCTGCGGGTCGTGGTCGTTGACCAGCTCCAGCGTGCCGTCCGCGCCCAGCGCGTCGAAGCTGGAGAACACGCGCAGGTGGCGCTCCTGCGGCGGCAGGCTGCGCAGGTCCAGGGAAACGGCTGAAGGCATCGGGATTTCCAAAGATGTACGAAAGATGCATCTATGGTGCCGGCCGCCCTCCCCGAGCTCCTTGACTTAGCGCAAACCGGGCCTTTTGGACGGGGCCGTGCCGCCGCGGCGTGGACAATGCGCCCCCTTGCGCCGCGACGGCGGCGCGCCGGAAGTCCTTTCCCCCGTCCCTATTTTTCTGGTCCTGGCCCATGTTCAAGAACCTGCATCTGCTGCGCATCGCCCCCGGCTGGAACGCCGACGCGGCGCAGGCCGAGGAGCGCCTGGCGCGCGAACCCTTCACGCCTTGCGGCGCCACGCAACCGGAGAGCGCCGGCTGGGTGCCGCCGCGCGGCACGCCGCACGCGCCGCTGCTGGAGGTGGTGCAGGGCCAGTGGCTGCTGGCGCTGATGACGGAGCGCAAGATGCTGCCGGGCTCGGTGGTCAAGGAGCGCAGCGAGGAGATCGCCGTCCGCCTGGAGCAGGAGCGCGGCTACAAGCCGGGCCGGCGCGAGGCCAAGGAGATCAAGGAGCAGGCCACGCAGGAGCTGCTGCCCCTGGCCTTCACCAAGCGCGCGCGCACGCTGGTGTGGATAGACCCGAAAGCCGGGCTGCTGTGCGTGGACGCCGGCGGCACGGCGCAGGCCGACGCGGTGGTGAGCCTGCTGGTCAAGGCGCTGGACGGTTTCAACGTGCTGCCCCTGCAGGCCAAGCAGTCGCCGGCCGGGTGCATGGCGGCGTGGCTGGCCGAAGGCGAAGCGCCGGCGGGCTTTTTCCTGGACCGCGAGTGCGAGCTGAAATCGGCCGACGAGATGCGCTCGGTGGTGCGCTACGCACGCCACGCGCTGGACACCGATGAAGTGAAGCAGCACATCGCCGCGGGCAAGCGGCCCACGCGGCTGGCGCTGTCCTGGGGCGAGCGCGTGGCCTTCACGCTCACCGAGGGGCTGCTGCTCAAGAAGATAGAAATCCTGGACGTGGCCCTGGAAGGCCGCGACGGCGTGGCCGAGGACGAGGCTTTCGATGCCGACGCGGCCATTGCCACCGGCGAGCTGCGCGGGCTCATTCCCGACCTGCTGGAAGCGTTGGGCGGCGAGCAGGACGGCACGGAGGGTGCCGCCGCGGCGCCCACGCCGGCCCCGGTGGCGGCCCCAGCCCCGGCCGTACCGGCCACCGCCGTGGCGAGCAGCGACGAGGCACCCTGGTAAGCCGTTGAGCGGGGCCCACGGGCGCGGCGCTTGCCGCCCCCGCTGGGCATGAGACACGACCCTGCCCTGGACCCGGTGCGCCGCGCCGCGCGGCCGCTGGACGACCTCGACGACGTGGGCGCCATCGCCCGCGCCGCGGCCAATGCCCACATCGTGCTGCTGGGCGAGGCCTCGCACGGCACGCGCGAGTTCTACGCGCTGCGCGCGGCCATCACGCGAGAGCTCATCGAGCGCCACGGCTTCGACGGCGTGGCGCTGGAGGCGGACTGGCCCGACATGCTGCGCGCCCACCGCTGGGTGCAGGGCGGCCTGCAGGACGCCAACGCGCGCCAGGCGCTGGAGAACTTCAAGCGCTTTCCGCAATGGATGTGGCGCAACCGCGAGTTCCTGCGCCTGGTGCAGTGGCTGCGCAGCTACAACGACCTGCAGCCCATGCACAAGCGCGCCGGGCTTTACGGCCTGGACCTCTACAGCCTGCACGGCTCGGTGCAGGCGGTGCTCACCTACCTGGAGGCGCACGAGCCGCACATGGTGGACGAGGCGCGCCGGCGCTACGGCTGCTTCGACCACTTCCTGGAAGAGCCCCAGCGCTACGGCCAGGCCCTGCACTTCGGCCTGAGCGAGGGTTGCCAGCGCGAGGTGCTGCAACAGTTGCAGGCGCTCATGGCCGAGTCCGCTCGGCAGACCATGGGCGGCAGCGCGGCCGACGAGCTGTTCCACGCCCAGCTCAACGCGCTGGTGGTGCGCAACGCCGAGCGCTACTACCGGCTCATGTTCCAGGGCTCCACGGCCTCGTGGAACCAGCGCGACCGCCACATGCACCAGGTGCTGGAGCGCGTGCGCGAGCACCTCACCCGCACCCGCGGCCACCCGGCGCGGCTGGTGGTGTGGGCGCACAACTCGCACCTGGGCGACGCGCGGGCGACGGAGTTCGGCGGCCTGGGACAGCTCAACCTGGGCCAGCTCGTCCGCGAAGCCGCCGCCCCCGCCGAAAGTTTTACGCTGGGCTTCAGCACGGACCATGGCAGCGTGGCGGCCGCCCCGGACTGGGACGAGCCGGTGCAGTTCATGCGCGTGACGCCCGCGCGGGCCGACAGCTGGGAAAGCCTGCTGCACGACACGGGGCTGGACCTCTTCCTGCTGCCGCTGCAAGGTGAGGACGTGCAGCGGCTGCTGGCCCCGCCGCGGCTGCAGCGCGCCATCGGCGTGATCTACCGGCCGGACACCGAGCGGCAAAGCCACTACTACGACGCCTCGCTGTCGCAGCAGTTCGACGCCGTGCTGCACGTGGACCGCAGCCACGCCCTGCACCCGCTGGACGGCGCCGCGCCGCCGCAGCTGCTGGAGGAGCCGGAAACCTTCCCCAGCGGCCTTTGAGCCGCGCTGCGGACGCCTGGCCCGCACGCCGGATGCGTGGGGATTACCCCGCCCTACAGGGCTAATCCCGGCAGCCGCCATCAAGCGGAATTTGAAAATCGGCGGTACTTCGGTGCACCCCGGCGCGCGGCACATGGCTTGCCGCCGGGGTGGTTCAGCAACACACGGCCGCTGCGCCACAGCAAACCCCAGGAGGTACCCATGTCCGCCCTGACCCCCGAACAACTGCAGGCGCTGCAGGCGCTGCTCTCACAGCGCGAAGCCGAGCTGGGCGCCGAGCTGCGCGAGGCGCGTGAGGCGCGCGAGGAGCGGCCCAGCGCGCAAGGCCCGCAGGTGGACGACCAGGTGGCGCAGGGCGAGGAGCGCCTGCGCACGGGCCTGGAGCACATCGAGATGGAGCGCGACCAGCTGGAGCTGCGCGACATCGACGACGCGCGCACCCGCCTGGCCGACGGCAGCTACGGCGAATGCGTGGACTGCGGCTGCGACATCCCCTACGAGCGGCTGCACGCGCAGCCCACGGCCGCGCGCTGCGTGGACTGCCAGGAGCGCTGGGAAAAGACGCACGAGACGGTGCCGCGGTACACGGCCTGAGTTCGGCTGAAGTTCGGCCTGAGACCGGCGCCATGCCGGTCCCGCCGCGGCCTGCGCGGCCTGGGCGCTTTCGCCCAACTTTTTTCACCCCCCGGGTGAACCCGGGCGCCCCCAGCCGCTCTACCTTTTTCCTGCGACTTCCCATCCCCTGAACAAGCGCTCCCCGGCCAGGGCGGCGCGCCGTGCTTTTCCCATGAAGCGCGGCGCCCGCGCGTGGCCGCCAGGCGCACCGACCACACTGCCGATGCACGCACCCGTCCCCCTCATTGCCACCCTCGCCGCCGCCTTTGCCCTCTCGCTTTTGCTGGGCTTCCTGGCCGTGCGCCTGAAACTGCCCGCGCTGGTGGGCTACCTGGCCGCGGGCATCCTGCTGAGCCCGGCCACGCCGGGCTACGTGGCCGACATGAAGCTCGCCGCCGAGCTCGCCGAGATCGGCGTGATGCTGCTCATGTTCGGCGTGGGCCTGCACTTCTCGCTGGACGACCTCATGGCCGTGCGCCGCATCGCCGTGCCGGGCGCGGCGCTGCAGATCGCCGTGGCCACGGCCATGGGCGCGGGTGTCGCATTGAGCTGGGGCTGGAACTTGGGCGGCGCGCTGGTGTTCGGCCTGGCGCTGTCGGTGGCCTCCACCGTGGTGCTGCTCAAGGCGCTGGAGGCGCGCGGGGTGCTGGACAGCGTCAACGGCCGCATCGCGGTGGGCTGGCTGGTGGTGGAGGACCTGGTGATGGTGCTCGTCCTGGTGCTGCTGCCGGCGCTGTCGCCGCTGCTCGGCGGCGCGGCCGACACGGACGGTGCCCACGCCGGCGAGGCCCTGTGGCTCACGCTCGTGCGCACGCTGCTGGCCGTGGGTGCCTTCGTGGCGCTGATGCTGGTGGTGGGCCGGCGCTTCTTCCCCTGGCTGATGTGGCAGGTGGCGCGCACGGGCTCGCGCGAGCTGTTCACGCTCAGCGTGGTGGCGGCGGCCGTGGGCATCGCCTTCGGCGCGGCGCAGCTCTTTGGCGTGAGCTTCGCGCTGGGGGCCTTCTTCGCCGGCATGGTGCTGCGCGAGTCCTCCTTGAGCCACCGCGCCGCCCACGAAAGCCTGCCGCTGCGCGACGCGTTCTCGGTGCTGTTCTTCGTCTCGGTGGGCATGCTGTTCGACCCCATGGTGCTCGTGGAGCAGCCGCTGGCGGTGCTGGCGGTGGTGGCCATCATCGTGCTGGGCAAGTCCATCGCCGCGGCGGCGCTGGTGCTGCTGCTGCGCTACCCGCTGGGCACGGCGCTCACGGTGTCGGCCAGCCTGGCGCAGATCGGCGAGTTCTCCTTCATCCTGGCCGGACTGGGCATGCAGCTTGGGCTGCTGCCGGCCGAGGGGCAAAGCCTCATCCTGGCCGGCGCGCTCATCTCCATCGCGCTCAACCCGCTGGTGTTCTCCGCCATCGAGCCGGTGATGCGCTGGCTGCGCCAGCGCCCGGGCCTGCTGCAGCACCTGGAGCGCAGCGACGACCCGCTGTCGGAGCTGCCCATGGACACCGCCCACCAGTACCTGGAGAAGCAGGTGGTGCTGGTGGGCCACGGGCGCACGGGCCAGCGCATCGCCCACGCGCTGCGCGAGGCCGGCATCCCCTGCGTGGTGGCCGACGAGAACCGCGAGACCGTGGAGCGGCTGCGCGCCGAGGGCCTGCCCGCCGTGTGCGGCGACGCCACCGACGAGGCCACGCTCATCCAGGCCCACATCGCGCGGGCGCGCATGCTCGTCATCGCCGTGCCGCAGGCCGTGGACGTGCTGCCCATGGTGGAGACGGCGCGGCTGCTCAACCCGGACATCGAGGTCGTCCTGCGCGGCCACGACGAGGACGAGGCCGGCTTCCTGAAGCGCGCCCAAGCCGGCGCCGTGTTCTCGGCCGAGGAGGCCTTGGGCGAAGTCATGAGCGCCCACGTGCTGCAGCGCCTGCGCACCGCGCACTGAGGAGCCCGCGCGGGCCCGCCGCGGCACGGCCCTAACCCTGTCGGGTTTTTTTACAGTGGCGCCACCAAGCGCCCTGAAGTCCGCTGCAAGCGTTTGTCGCGAAACGGTTTTTTACATTTGGCACACCCCTTGCATGCGGGAGCGCGGCGTCCCATCGCGTCGCAAGAACCACCAATTTCCAGGGGTAAGCAAATGAAGAAGATCGCAGCCGCGCTTGCAGCCGTCGCTTTGTGCGCCGGCGCGCAAGCCGCCACCGTGTCCGACAGCTTCACCAACACGCTGCAGCACACGGACTTCACCAACCAGACCGGCACGCTGGACCTGTTCAACACCGCGCTGGGTACGCTGACGGGCGTGTCGCTGACGCTGTACGGCCAAAGCGTGACGGACCTGGTGCTGACCAACACGTCCAACTCGGTCTCCGAAGCCAGCGCCAGCACCCGCACCCGCCTGACCTTCTCCAGCAGCATCGGCGCGCTGAGCTCGCTGATCGGCGGCTCCTACAAGATCCAGCTGCTGCCCACCACCGACGACACGACGCTGAACCCCGGCCAGTCCGCGACGTTCAACGACGTCAGCGACAACAGCAGCTACGTCGTCACCGGCCTGAACGCCATCCTGTCGGCCTTCAACTCCTCCGCCGGCCACAACACCTTCACCATCAGCTGCTCCTCGGCCACGCGGCTGCTGACCTCGGTGTCCGGCGGTAACTCCGACGCCACCCAGAACACCGAAGCCGGCTGCGGCGCCTCGGTGGTCTACACCTACACGGCCGCCCCGACGCCGCATCCCACGCCCGAACCCGCCTCGCTGGCGCTGGTGGGCCTGGGCCTGGCCGGCGTGGGCGTTGCCCGCCGCAAGGCCAAGCGCGCCTGAAGCCGCGCGGGCTCCAGCCGGCCACGGCCGGCGTGAGCCTCACGCATGAAAAAGCCGGGGGAGGACCCCGGCTTTTTCTTTGGCGGCGCGCGCCGCGGTGTGTGGCCGCGCCGGCCTACTGCAGCGGGTAGCGGGCCAGGCGCTGCGCGTCGAGGATGCGTATGTCGCGCTTGTCCACCTCGATGAGCCCCACGGTTTCCAGCTCGCCCAGCACGCGCGAGAAGTATTCCGGCGTGATGGACAGCCGCGAGGCGATGGTGGCCTTGCTCACGGGCAGCGAGACGGTGGCCGTCGCGTCGCCCTCGCCGTCGCTGTGCTGCTCGCGCAGCAGGTAGCCGATGACGCGCTGCATGCCGCTGTGCAGCGCATAGGCCTCCACGTCGTTGATGAGCCCGTGCAGCCGCCGCGACATGCCCGCGAGCATGCGCAGCGCAAAGCGCGGGTCGCGCGAGATCTCGCCGAAGACGGCCTCCTTGCGCACGCCCAGCAGCAGCGAGTCGGCCAGTGCCGTGGCGTTGACGATGCAGGGCCGGTCGCTGAACACCAGCGCCTCGCCGAAGCTGTTGCTTGGGCCGACCAGCTCAATGACCTTTTCCTGCCCCGCCGGCGAGATGGCGTGCAGTTTCACTTGCCCGGTGACCACGACGTGGAAGGCCTCGCAGGGATCGCCGCAGCGGAACACCGGCTCGCCGCGCGCGTAGCGGCGCAGTTGGCAGCCCTCGGCCAGGTTCTGCAGCTCGGCGGGCCGCAGGTCGCTGAACAGCGGCAGCACCGACAGGTAGCGCGGGGTATCGAACTGGCGCAGGTCCATGGGGCTGTCTCCTGATGCTCGGGTTGTGGCGGCTTTGGGGGGCGGATTGTGGGTGGCGAAGGACGGCTTGGGCTTGATGGGAATCAAGCGAAAAGGCTTGCTTCGCTCAAGCCGCGGTGCGCTGCGCGTGAGCCTCCGGCCGGCACGCTTGTGCCCCAACCCGCGCAATGCTGCGCCCTCACAGGCGTCACCCGGCAAGGCCACCAGCCCTATCGGGTCAACGTCGCATACACCTGCGCCAGCCGCCCAACGAGCTCGGTGGCGCGATGCACCTGCGCGTAGCCCTTGGTGCCGAAGAGCATGGGCAGGTAGTCGTGGCCCTGGTCGTCGATGCTCACGCAAAAGGGCACCAGCCCGGCCGCGCGCGCAGCCTGCACGGCGTGGCGCGTGTCCTCCAGGCCGTAGCGGCCCTCGTACTGGTCCAGGTCGTTGGGCTTGCCGTCGGTGAGCAGCAGCAGCAGCCGCTGGCGCTCGCCGCGGCGCTGCAGCCGCTGCGTGGCCAGCCGTATGGCCGCGCCCATGCGCGTGTAGTAGCCCGGCTTGACGGCCCCCACCCGCGCGCGCGGCGCCGCGCCCCAGGGCTCGTCGAAGCCCTTGAGGCAGTGCATGCGCACGTGCTGGCGCCGCACCGAGCTGAAGCCCAGCATCTCGAAGGCATCGCCGCCGGCCGACAGCGCCTCGCCGAACACGAAGAGCGCGTCGCGGATCACGTCGATGATGCGCGCCTCGTTCGTTGCATAGGCATCGGTGGACAGGGAAAGGTCCGCCAGCAGCAGCGTGGCCAGGCTGCGCTCGGCCTTGACGCGGCGCGCGTGCACGGCCGGCGCCTCGCTGCGCGCGCCGGCGTCGGACTGCAGCCGCACCCAGGCGTCCAGGTCCAGCTCCTCGCCGCTGACCTCGCCGCGCTGCCAGCGCGGCGCCGCGCGCAGCAGCTCCAGGCGCCGTCGCACGCGCCGCGCCGTCGCCTTCAGGGCCGGCGGCGGCACGAAGGGCTCAGCGGGCCGCGACACCAGCATCTGCGCCGCGCAGTAGGCGGGGCGCAGCACGCCGGCCTTGTAGTCCCACTCCGGGAGCTGGATGCCCGGGCCCAGCGGGATGTCGTCCGCGCTGGCGCTGGGCAGGTCCAGGTCGAACTTCACCCGCGCGGCCAGCGTCTGGCCGTCGGGGGCGATGGACAGCTTCTCCATGTCGTTGGCCGCGGCCAGGGCGTTGCCGTCGTCGCTGTCGTCGTCGCCGCGGTTGACCTTGACGTGCTCGCTCCACGACAGCAGCGCCTCGGCGCGGAACACCAGCAGCAGGGGGTTGCCGTCGCGCTCGTCCACGGTGCGCTGGGCGGCGCGGCGCTTGGCATCGGTCACGCCGGGCGGGCGCTGGGCCTGCGGCTCGGCCTCGCCGGCGTCCGGGCGGGCGGGCGCGGCAGCAGCGCCGGCGGCGTGCTCCACCCACAACCACAGCGGCGACACCTCGCCCGGCAGCACCGGCGTGGCGGGCAGCGCCACGTCGCCGCCGTCCACGCTGGCGCGCAGCGCGGCCTGCACGGCGGCCTCGGCCTCGGCGGCCCGCCCTTTGAGGCGCTGCGGGCGCGGGCGCTGGGCGAGGTGGGCGTCCACCAGTTGGGCATGGCGTTCGCGCAGGCCCGGGAAGCGCTGCAGGGCCAGCCGCGTGGCGGCGAGGTTCAGGGCGATCCAGCCTTGGGCGGCGCCCTCCGGCGTGGCCGCGATCTCGTCCACCGCGGCCGACAGCGCGGCCAGCCACAGGTACAGGGCGCGGTTGAGCGCGGCCTCGGGGAACACGGCCAGGCGCGGCGGCAGCGCCAGCACTTCGCTGTCTCTTA